>CACZRH010000289.1 GCA_902783455.1 uncultured Lachnospiraceae bacterium
AACAAAATATGAATCATTTAATATACCTCCCCGTATACATGCATCGAAACAACAATACGGAATCTCCCCCCATATCCTTTTCCATATAGTTATCCCAAATAATAATATACAAAAAAACAGAAAAAAACGCAACCTTTCTTGTGCTTTTTTATGATTCTTTTCACAATTTATTCTTTTTCTTCAAAATAACAGTCAAATAAGCGTTTTGCAATCGGAACGGCATAGGTACCGCCGGTTCCTGCACCTTCAATTATGATTGTAACTGCTATTTCAGGATCCTCGTAAGGTGCAAAGCCGGTAAACCAGGCATGTGAATTCCCGGAAGCAGAATCCGTTTCCGCGGAACCGGTCTTTCCGGCTGAGGAATAAGAAGCGGATTTCAGAAAACTTCCGGTTCCGGTAGTAATTACGGAATGCATGTAATCCGCAACCGTTGCGGCATCACTTTCGCTAATCGGTTTTTTATAAACAACCGGTTCGTAGGTTTTTAAAACATTCCCCTGAGCGTTTTCGATTCGGTTCACCAGCATGGGTTTCATCATAACACCTTTATTTGCGATACATGCGGTAATCATATTCAGATGCATCGGAGTGATGACGGTTTTGCCCTGACCGATACTGCCCTGCACGACATCGGAATCCGTCGCATCCTTGTCAATCGGAGAATGACTTTTACTGTATTCGATACTTAACGGGAGCTCCGAATCAAATAATAGTTCTTTTAAAGTCACTCCGAAGCTTCTGCGGTCAACGCTCATGGCAATATTTGCAAAGGAACAGTTACAGGAATTTGCAAAGGAAGAACGAAGACTTTGATAGCCGTGAACACTTCCGTGATAACAGGTTATTTTTTTGCCGTCATAATTAAATCTTCCGTTGCACTGATATCCGTAATTTTCATAATCAGCCGGATGTTCCCGGACATATTCCAAAAGATCGAGGATCTTAAATGTGGATCCGGGAGGATATAATCCCTGCGTTGCGCGGTTTAGTAAAACGGAGGAGGAATCATCGGAAATAATGCTTTCCCACTCTTCTTCGATATTATTCGGATCAAAACACGGTCTGGAAACCATGGCGAGAATTCTTCCCGTTTTCACTTCGGAAACAACTATCGCACCCTTATAGAATCCAATGGATTTGTAAGCACATTGCTGAAGCGGGATGTCCAATGTGGTGACAACAGTATCACCCCGGTCTTTTGTCCTGGTGATATCATTATCCACTTTTGTGGACAGAGAGGAATTTGAGGTGACAAGATTCATATTCATGGTGTTTTCGATGCCGGTTCTTCCCATTGTGGAGAAGCCAACCACATGAGCAAATAAATCGCCATACGGATAGAGTCTTGTTTCCTGTTCATCCGATACGTTTGTTACGGCAAGAATCTGTCCGTCGGACGATTCAATACTGCCGCGGATATTCTGATGGGCCAAAAGTGCCTGACGGGGATTATGATTATCGGATATTACATCATAACTTTTTCCGTTGACGAATACCACAATATTGATAATTAACGCCAAAAACATCAGACTGAGAATAACTCCGGTCCATAACTGCGGGGATTTTATAACGGAAATCAGATATTCTTTTTTTTCGGGACTGATTTTTTTCATCTGTAATGATCCTAAATAATAATTATAATCTGATAATCAAATAAACTATATCAAATAAAATTTTAGTGAATAATTTTTAGCGAATAATCTTTAGCAAGCCATAAAAATATTTTCAGTCAAAATCTTCAAAATTGAAGTCCGCTATTATTTCTTCCATGGATCTGGAATCCAAGTCATCCGTTTCATTGCTTGCATCAACTTCCGGGAATTCATTTGAAAAGTTACCTGATTTTTCATTTGAGTCGACATTCGAAGTCATAGTTGATTCTTCTTCGTTTTCCGGTACATATTCCTCCTCATCATCCTCATCCGATTCGGACTCTCTCTCATCAAAGAATTCCTCTTCTTCGATGTCCTCCACTGCTTCCTTGGAAAGGTTCTTATAATCGAATTCTTTTACATAGATTCCCTGAATGATGGAAAACATTAAAACCGTGGTACACAAGGAACTTCCTCCCATGCTGATCAAAGGAAGCGTGACACCGGTTAAGGGAATCAGTCTTGTACCGCCGCCGATTGTAATAAAAACCTGCACCGCAAAACAGACGGCGAAACCGAATAAAAGCATCTGATGAAAGGAGGATTTAACACGAAAACTGTATCGGATAATATGCAATGTCGTAAATAAATACAGTAAAATCAGCAAAACCGAGAATAATACGCCCATCTCTTCTCCGATTGCCGAAAAAATGAAGTCCTCTTCCACATACGGAATGGATTTCGGATAGCCCTGAAAAAGCCCCATTCCGAACCAGCCGCCTGTGCCGATGGCAAATAATGACTGGGAAAGCTGCCAGCCGGCATTTTCCACATCCGAAAAGGGATCCAGCCATGTTTTGACACGAATCCGGACATGTGCAAATTCCTTATAGGCAAAGGTAAATGCTCCTAAGGAAAGCGCTGCTCCCAAGGGTAAGACTAAAAAGGAACGGGTGGATAAAAACAGCATAAAAATGAAGGTGATCAGATAAATTCCGGCACTTCCCAAATCCTTTGATAAAACAAGCATCATGATATGTACCAGCATAAACAGTCCGCAAAGAACATAGCGCAATTTATTCTTCTTCTGTGAAAATAATGACGCCATGAAAAATACGATGGATATTTTTACGAATTCGGAAGGCTGAAATTTAAAACCCCATAAATCAATATTTAACTTGGAGCCGTGCGTTACGGTTCCGGTAATCCAGACCGCTCCGAGAGCGACGATTCCGAGTGCACAATACAGGTAGGGAGCATTTCTCCAGCCTTTGATTTTGATATACAAAAACGGAACAAAGAGGGAAATAATCAGCAATACCACCGTAATGGAAAACTGCCTTAATGCATTTTCATAAGCCAGTCTTCCCAGAATGATAAAGCTTAAATCCAGAAGGAAAATCATATTGTTCAGTAAAAGTCTGGAAATGGACGGATAAATCGTTAAGTAGATCATAACGATTGCAATCAGGATGATTTCCTGAAAAGCAAAGAAAAAGAAATATTTTAAATCCTCGGAACGCATAAATAACGTAATATATCCGACGGCATGGAATAAAACGGCAATGATAAACTGAAAGGCATAAAAATGCCTGTGCTCTTCCGGATTTTTAAAGAAGAACACGATAATATTCGTTATCACATAAAAGAGAATGATTCCAACAAATAAATAGTTGGAAGTCTCTGAAATAAAGCTTGCCATTGGATTCCCCAAAACTTAGCGTTATAAAACCCCTTTGTTGTAATGCCCGTTTGTAAAAGGATATGGATCGGATATAGCCTTCTCTCCGCATCTGAGCGAATGAAACAACCCATATACGCTTTCACATTCCGCTGTGCTTTCGTTCGTAAAGCGAATCTGCAATGCATTTGCATGAAGGGAAAATATTTCATTCATGAATTTGTGCAAGGATAAGGGCACGGAGTTATAGATTGTATTATAACATATTTTTTCCGTGCAATGCGTGTATACGGGGAAGTTTGCCCGTGTACGGTCTTTTATAAAGGTGAAGCCTTCTTCTTTTCGACAGGCATTCGTAGTATTTAAAATACAATTTGCGGACTGCATTAAAGGAATTCGCCCGTAAATCATAATCTGAGCGCATTTCAGATTCAGTGTTCTTAATTCAGCACCGGAAAGCTCAACGCTTGCCGTATAGGAATTCAGTTTATCCGCAAAAAGAGTTACGGATTCGGAATTTGCAGAATACAGTGCCAGATCACCGAAAATACAATCCTTTTGAACACCGGCTTCTTTTAAATACATCCAGGAATCCGGCTGGGACACATAATAGCCCGCACATTTTTTCCGGCATTTTTGAATGTTTGAAAATGCCGCATCCAAAGAAGGAAGATTGGCACTTCTTAAAACGGAAGGCAATACGGCATAAAATTGCTCCGTCGGACTTCCGGCAAGAATTTTATCCGTTTTTTCAAAGAAAGAAGGATTGAAAAAATGAACCGGTATGCAGATAGAATCTTCTTCGTGTACGGATTTTGCGATATATTCGAGCTGCTCGAAGGTCGAGATAAAAATCCGGAATAAAGGTTTGGTATTGGCTGTAAGAGATTCCGCATCGGGAGTTTCAATGTTTGGAATAATATCGCCTGAAGTCCCGGCTTTGGAAGTTCCGGCCCCCGGAGTCTTAGGGGTGGAAAAAAATTCTTCGGAATTCATTTCGATTTCCCGGTTTGCGTATTGAGCTTCAAAGGCTTCCTCAAAAGCCTGCTCTAAATTTCTTCTGAGTGCATTCACGGATCCGACCGGCAAAAATGCATCTTCGGATAATTCCAATTTTTCAATATCAAAAGAAACAAAGCCGTTACTGCTTTTTTGAAAGCGTTTTTTTAAATCCGATTCCCGGATCGGTGCATTTAATGCCTTTTGAACTTCCTCCCCGGTGCATGCTATCCGAGCGGGGATCGGGCCGGCATATTCCGGATTATCGGTTATTATTTCCGCTTTCGATTTTTCGCCCGTCACAAAAGAAACTTGAACCGGAATGCTTACGGGAATTTTATTTCTGCAATATTTCTCCGTAAGATTTTTTAATAGCTCATCATCGGTTTTATTGTAGGAAGGGGAATGCATGCTGACCATGTCACGCCCCTTTGTTTTTTCATAGTATCCGCTTTGTAAATCGGTACGAAGATAGAGGGATTTTAAAGTCTGTAAATCCTTCTCTTCCACCTTATAATCCTGAAACGATTCTAAAGAAGCGTATAAATCAATATATTTGCGGTAAATCTCGGTAACACCTGCGGCATAGGCGGGTGCTTTCATGCGGCCTTCGATTTTAAAGGAGGAAATACCTGCATCAATCAGCTTCGGAAGCATCTGCAGAGTGCAAAGGTCCTTTAAGGATAAAAGATAGGATTCTTTTTTGCTGTTTTCACAGGAATAAGGCTGCCGACAGGGACCGGCACAACGTCCCCTGTTTCCGCTTCTTCCGCCCAGGAAAGAGGAAAAAAGACATTGTCCGGAATAGGAATAACACATGGAACCGTGAATAAAGCATTCCGTTTCAATGCCGAGCGCATTGATTTCTTCAATTTCTTTTAAAGTAAGCTCTCTGGCCGGAACGATTCTGGATGCACCCATTTCCTTTAAAGCTTTGGCGCCGAGTGCACCGGTTATGCTCATCTGCGTTGAAACATGCAGGGGTAAATCGGGAAAAACTTTATGAAGAAAGGAAAATACACCGAAATCCTGAACGATTACACCGTCCAGACCGGCAAAATAGAAAGGTTTCAGGAAATCATATAAAAGCTTTCCTTCGTAATTCTTCGTAAGCGTGTTTACGGTCAGATATACCTTCTTTTGCCGTAAATGTGCATAAAGTAAAGCATCCAGTATTTCTTTTTTGGAAAGATTTTTTGCATACGCTCTTGCACCGAACATGTCGCCGGCAAGATAGACGGCGTCCGCACCGGCGTTTATTGCACCTAAAAAAGCCTGAAAGTCACCGGCCGGAGCAAGCAATTCAGGCATTTTTGATAATTTCTGATCGGTTTTGAATCCTTTATTCATCGGGTATTAATTCTTATTGTCTTTCTTTTCCCGTTCTTTTAATTCGGTTTCCAGACGGATAATCTTTTTCTCTTTTTCGGCAAGATCCGATTTCAGGGTATTAAAACTTTTCTCCTGATTATCCAGTTTAATCTGGGTGGAAATCAGCTGATGCTTGATATTGCACAAGTCATCTTCCCTGCTTTTTAACTCATCTTCCAGTAATGCAATCTGATTTTTGGATTTGAAATAATCATCTGCAATATTAAACTGCAGCAAAAGATTCTGATAATCCAAAGTCAGTCTGCGGAAGCCGTCTTCTTTATTAAATTCATTGTATTTGCCGTTTAAATAGGTTGCGACCTTCTGCAAATATTCTTCGCTTTCATATCCGCTGATTGTAAATACTTTTCCTCCGACAATTACTTCGGTATCGATTTTGGATGACATATATTGAATCCTCCCGGGAAATAATCATTGCAACAATAAATATTATACACAAATCGGGGTTTTGCTTCAAGTTTATTCCTTGAATTCCATGTGAAAATGCGAGTAGGCTTCCTTTGTTACCACACGGCCTCTCGGAGTACGGATTAAGAGCCCGTTTTTCATCAGATAAGGTTCGTAAACATCCTCGATGGTGCCGGCATCTTCTCCGATTGTTGCAGCCAGAGTTTCGAGTCCTACCGGTCCTCCGTCGAATTTTTCAATCATGGTAAGGAGCATGCTCCGGTCGATATAATCAAGTCCGAGCTTGTCAACGTCAAGCATATCCAGAGCTTCGTTTGCAACCTTTAGCGTTATGACACCGTCCGCACAAACCATTGCATAATCTCTTACCCGTTTTAAAATGCGGTTTGCAAGTCTCGGTGTTCCTCTGCTTCTTCTGGCCATCTCCAGTGCGCCTTCGGTATCCGTCTCGATTCCGAGTTTTTTTGCGGAATTCATGATAATTTTGGACAATTCCTGCGGTGTATAGAATTCCAGACGGTGAATCAGTCCAAAGCGGTCTCTTAACGGTGCTGTCAGCATTCCTGCCCTGGTCGTTGCTCCGATTAAAGTAAAATGCGGAAGATCCAGTCTTACTGATTTCGCGTTTGGTCCGTCTCCAATCATAATATCAATGCAGAAATCCTCCATGGCAGGATATAACACTTCTTCTACCTGACGGTTCAGACGATGAATTTCGTCGATAAAGAGGATGTCTCCTTCGGAAAGCATGTTTAAAATGGCAGCAATATCTCCGGGTTTGTCGATTGCGGGTCCGGAGGTGACTTTAATGTTTACGCCCATTTCATTGGCAAGAATGGATGCAAGTGTGGTTTTGCCGAGACCGGGAGGACCGTATAAAAGAATATGATCCAATGGCTCCTGTCTCATTTTGGCAGCGCCTATGGTAATATTCAGAGATTCCTTGATTTTTTCCTGACCGATATAATCCTTTAAGGAAACGGGACGAAGGGATTTGTCAAGAACTCTGTCTTCGTTTGTGATTTTGGTTTCGATTACTCTTCCTGCCATCGTTTTGCTCCGATTTTATAAAAACATGATATTTTTCAATGCCGGTTTAATCAATTCTTCCGAAGATAAATTCTCGCGGTTTTCAATCATTTCAACTGCTTTTGCGGCATTTGCCCTGGAATAACCGAGATTTACCAAAGCGGTAATACATTCCTCTTCCGCTGCGGTAAAGGATTTTAATACGGATTGTTTTGAACCGTTTTGTTTGGATGATGTTTTTCCCAAATCCGCATAATCGATTTTGATTTTGTCTTTTAAATCATTTACAAGACGGCCGGCGGTTTTTGCACCGATTCCCGGTGCTTTGGAAATGGTTTTTGCATCCTCCGTTGCGATTGCGACGCGGATATTATCCGCTCCGAGTACGGCAATCATGGCCTGCGCGCTCTTTGGCCCGACACCGTTTACAGAAATCAGTATTTTGAACAAATCAAGTTCGTCCTTTGTCAAAAATCCGTACAACAGAAATTTGTTTTCCGAAACGGAGGTGTATGTAAACAGTTTGATTTCTTCACCGATTCCGGGAAGAGGCATACTGTAGGAATCATAAACATGAATGTTATATCCGATCCCGCCGACGTCGATGATAATAACATCATCTTCCACGTCCGCTAAGATTCCGTTAAAATGTGCGTACATTATTTTGCTCCTTTTTCATTTGAAAGAATGCTTTTCAGCCTTGGAAATGCGATTCTGACTAAACTGCCGGTTATTGCACCGCAAAGCATGCCCATGGCAATCAGAATCGGCAGATAAAACAGTAACCCCGGTAATTTCGTTACAAACAGAGCAATCAGAAATTGTCCGAGATTATGAAATAATCCGCCCAGAATTCCGATCCCAATCGATGAAAACCGGTCTTTAAAGCGATAACATAACCACATCACCAAAAAACTGAATACAGCCCCGGCTGCGGAATACATCAGGGAATAAAGGCTGCCGAATAAGAGGGTCGATAAAACGATTCTTAATAAATTGATGCAGGCGGCTTCTTTCGGACCGTAAAGATACAGGATTAACAGGATAAAACTGTTTGCCAGTCCGATTTTTACTCCGGGTGCAAAAGGAAATACGGGAAGCAAATGCTCTACATAAGACAGAATCATGGCTAAGCTTAAAAACAAACCGAGATATGCAGTTTTTTTGATGGTATTTTGGGGCTTTGATTTCAACTTATTTTACTTTTCCAATATTACAGACAATTTATGCGGAAGACAGATAATCATTTCTCCTGCTTTTGAAATCGGTGCTGTGTTCACACAGATTTGATTCTTGCAGTCTGCTTCACGGATGGATGCTTTCCGGTCCTTGATCTCAAGAATGTTATAATGTCCGTCTGCGGTATTTATTCTTTCGGTGCAGTTTTTATTTAAATCATATCTGCCGATTTCCACACCGTTTTCATAGACAACACAGCTGATCGCTCCCGGTCTAAGTGCTATGAAAATTACGCAGGCACTTATCATTATACCAAGGATAATAAACAGTATGATATCTCCCCGCTTCATGAATCAGTCTCCTTCGGAGCATTTCGGCATGGCCAGGGTACCTGTTCTGGATATTTCCACGATGTTAAATTTACGCATCATGGAAAGCAGCTTTTCAATTCGGTCGGGAGTATCGCAAAGCGTAATAATCATATGCGTTGCGGTTGCATCCACGATGTCGGCTTTTAAAAATTCGCAGATTTCCATAAGCTCTCTGCGTTCCTGCGAGGAATATTTGATTTTCAGAAGGATAACTTCTCTGCAGATTGCCTTTTCTTCGGAAAAAGTGCGCACCTTAATAACATCCAGCTTTTTATTCAGCTGTTTTTCAATCTGTTCAAGGGTATGACCGGTTCCCGTACTGACAATGGTCATGTTTGAGATGGTTTTATCCTGGGTTTCTCCTACAGTCAGAGAATCAATATTATAGGATCTTCTGGCAAACAGACCTGCCACTTTACTTAAAACACCGGATCTGTTTTCTACCCAAACGGAATAGATGCGCTTCATATCTTCTCCTCTTTTCATTTTGACACTAGGTGACGGGG
>CACZRH010000290.1 GCA_902783455.1 uncultured Lachnospiraceae bacterium
TAGGCTAAAATATTTTAACATATAATCGTTTTCTTCACAAGATTTTTGAGGTAAGGTATGATAAAATGTAAAGGTCAATTTTGCGAAAATTTTGCGAAACAGTTTAGTATTATAAAATGATTATAAATAAAAATATGAATCAGACAAATCAAGCAGATTACAAAATCCGTTCCGGTAAAATAAATATAAAATCCTTTTTCAGGCCGTCTTTTATCATCCTGTTTTCTTTTTGTATTCTGATTCTTACGTTGACTGACGGTTGTACGCCGGCGGTCGAACCCATTACGAAAGCCTGCTTTTTTTTCAATACCTATGTATCCGTTACCTTCTATTCCGAACAGGATGCCGCTTATTTTGAAGACTGTGAAAATCTCTGCCGGAAATACGAAAACATGCTTTCCAGAACCGTGGAAGGAAGCGACATATACCGAATCAACACTGCGAACGGCACCCCCGTTACAGTTACGGATGAAACAGCCTCTCTTATTAACGATGCGCTTCTTTATTGCGAGAAATCAAACGGTGCCATCGATATTACCGTGGCGCCGCTAATGGAATTATGGAATTTTACGGGAGAGGAAACCGAAA
Source organism: uncultured Lachnospiraceae bacterium (assembly GCA_902783455.1). Classification (GTDB taxonomy): domain Bacteria; phylum Bacillota; class Clostridia; order Lachnospirales; family Lachnospiraceae; genus UBA3766. The sequence continues at coordinate 589 of CACZRH010000290.1, forward strand.
AAACACCGCCTTCCGAGGAAGACATTAAACTTGCATTAACTCATGTAAATTATCGCAATGTTCTTGTGGAAGGAAATACCGTAACCTTAACGGATCCCGATGCGGCCATTGACTTGGGCTTTATCGCAAAAGGCTATATTGCAGACCGCCTTAAGGAGGATCTGATTGAAAAAGGCGTTTCCTCCGCATTGATTAACTTAGGCGGTAATATTCAGTTAATCGGCAGTAAGCCAGACGGCGGCGATTTTATCATCGGTGTCAAAAGACCGTTTACGACAAAGGATGAAACAATGACCACGGTTTCCGCATCCGATTCATCTTTTGCGACCTCCGGAATTTACGAACGCTGTTTTACCTATAACGATACGCTCTATCATCATATTCTGGACCCGAAAACCGGATATCCCGTACAGAATACACTCTATCAGGTTTCCGTATTGTGCCCGGATTCCGAAACAGCCGATGCCTTAAGCACTACTTTACTGCTTCTCGGGCAAAAAGAAGGCATGGACTTTCTAACCGGTTCCGATTACAATGCCCATGCCATATTTGTTGATAATAATTATACTCTTACTTATTCCCCTGATTTTCCGGAATAACAGTCTTCATTAATGCTTCTTTGGAACTCTTTCTATTCCTAAGTTTTCAGACTGCAATTACAGATTACTCTGCTTCTGTAATGATTTCGTCTGCGTTCATCTCCGGAGTACTATCTGCGGATACTTTCTGCAAAGCCGGTTCTTCCTTCGGATAGAAATAATATCCGATCCATTCCTTAAAATTCTGCTTTGTCTGTTCCGCCCAGGCTTTTCGTTCCGCCTTACGCTGCTGTCTTTTCGTCATTTTCTCTTCATTGACATTCACAAGTCCGGTAAGAGCAATCAGCTCTTCAAAGCGATACCTGTATTCTCTCGTAAAGACAAAATCCATATCCTTTGATTTGATTATATTTTTCTTTCCTTCCACGGGTTTGCGGTAGGTATAAAGTTCAAAGAAACGGAACCCTTTTCTTAAATAAATCGGATTCTCCTCCGTGGAATTCAGTACATAGAAACAGTTTCTCTCGCCATTGTATTTCCGGAAAAGGATACCGGTCTGCTCTCCGACATTTACAAGCCATACTCTTTCATAAAGCTTTAATTTCAGATCCCACTTTCTCGGTTTCTTAATGGTATAAAGCGGAATAACCGCGTGAATATCATCCAGCTGACCTTTGAATTTTCTCTTAACACGTCCCGGAATGTGTTTTCTGACCAGAGGATAATCTTCCTTGTATCCGAAAATTCCGCGGAAAAACGGTCCGATATAGATTTTTTTCAAATACTGTGCCGCATTGTAGCAGGCCTTGAAAATCAGACAGCAGATAATCAGGATAATGATGTTAATGGCATATCCGATTTTGGGATACGCTACGTTGATGATGAATACGAAAAGAACAATTGCCGTTTTTACGACTTCGATGATTACATCAACCACGGTCGGTGTAACACTTTCCAGCGCATCCAGGCCCATCATGACGGTTCTTACGATGTAATTGATAATTAAGGACATAATGGACATTACTACCGCAAAAATCGTTGTCAGAACACCTACCGTATAATGCCCTGCCGTTGTAGCAATTTCACTCGCCGATGCAGCATTTACAACCGCCGCGGACGTGGAGCCTGCAACTCCCACAACGCTTAAAATACCAATTGCTATAACACATGCGGTTCCTAAAAATTTCTCAAGATATCCGAGTGTACAGATTCCGAACACTTTTGTGGTGCTGTTCGCGCGCATCAGTTTACTTGCCACAAAGCATACCGCCACAACAGCTAAAACAGCAGGATGTCCGACCGGTATTTCCGGCATGTTCATCGGGTGCCCCGCGAACCTGTTGATATTCTGCATAATTCCTAAGAACAAAAGCCCCGTAAATGGTTCACAGGATATTCCGATAACACTCGAATAATTTCCGGCAAGTTTTTTAAAGGAATCACCGAGAACCATTTCATTTAAGGTAAGCAGCGTATCCGCTCCCGAAAGGCTCTCTCCGCTTTCTGCACTCGCAAGGGAATGCACCGGCATGGTGTCATACATAAACTGGCCGAAGAAAAAAGCTCCGAATACACAGATCGCAATATAAGCCATGATAAAAGCTTTATGGCGACGATACTCCTTTTTCATGATCTCCAACATTTTCATTTCCCTCCCTGTAAGTGACATCCGGCCAAACCGGAGTATCCCCGGCTGCCGTTACGAATGACTCTCCTCTTTTTTATCAACCGTCCCGGCATCCTTTTACAATTTATATTATAGCATAGAAAAAACATATCGAATAGTAACAAAAAATGCAAAAAACCCTGTCCTATTTCGGACAGGGTCTTCATAATCATTCTCTAAACATTAACAAAGTTTTCGCAATACTATAATGCAATCAATCTGCTGTTAAATTATTCGATGTTCAGAATATCGGAAAATCCGGTAACATCAAAAATTTCCATAATGCTTTCATTTGCATTGATTACTGTCATTTTGCCCTGCTTATTCATGGTCTTCTGACCAAGAAGAAGGACTCTCAATCCGGCAGATGAAATATATTCCAGATCTTTTAAATCAATTACCAGTTCCTTCACATCGGAAAGCTCTGATTTAAATTTCTCCTCTAACTGAGGTGCTGTTGTAGTATCCAGTCTTCCGCTTAATGCAACAACCAGTTTATCAAGATCTTTTTCCAATTTGATTTCCATTTCTTACCCTCCTGCTTATGCTGATACTAATAAGACATAAAAATTATAACATATTTAAAAAATTTAGCAAGTTTTAATCATTTCGAATTGAAAAGAATTGTTTTTTTTATGCAATATCCGCTTTTTTGCTAAATTATAATTTCAAACTGAATCGATTCCGTATCCGTACTCTTTGCGCTGACTGACCCTTTATGCGTCTCCGCTATGGATTTTACAATTGCCAGACCGATTCCGGATCCTCCCACATTGGAATTTCTGGATTCATCCGGGCGGTAAAATCTCTCAAAATACCGGTCCTTGTTTCCAATTTCCGTTTCCGTTACGGTATTCCAAACCGTAAGAAGGGTTTTCTTTCCCTTTTTCTGAAGCGTGATTTTAATTCTTGCCACAGAGTTTATTGGATTGTCGTTTTTCGGCGCTCCGGCATATTTTGTCGCATTATCCAGAAGAAGTCCTGTCATTTGGCGGATTAAAGCCTCATCCCCGTTTATGACAATTCCGTCTTCCGTTTCAATTGTAAGCTTCTGTCCGTTTTTTTCCGCAACCGCAAGATATGCCTGTGCTGTATCGTAAACGGCATCGGAATAATTAAACTCTTTAAACTCCGGCACACGGTTCTCATCAAGTCTTGAAAGCGTCACCATCTGCCCTACCAGGCCGTTCATCCTCTCAACCTGGTGTTTGATGCTTTTACTCCAGCTGCTCTCTTCCGATTCCATTTCCAAAACTTCCACATTCGCGGAAATAATCGTAAGCGGCGTTTTTAATTCATGGCTCGCATCCGTAATAAACTGTTTCTGCCGCCTGTCACTTTCCTCAACCGGTTTAAATACCTTTTTTGAAAAATACCATACCAGAACAAATACCGCCAGCAAACCGACTGCCGACAGAACCAGACTGTAAACCAGTACATTTTTTACATTTTTTCGCTCCCGCGACATATCAACAAAAACGACCAGTCTGCTACCTTCATCATTTACTTTGATCCGATAGCGGAAATCCTTGTAATATCCCCTGAATTTGGCATAATGCTGCATTCTGGAAAGAACCGTCTTCGTATACTGTATTGCTTCATCTTCCGATACGGCAGCAATTCTTCCCAGGTATGCAGAATAAGGTTCTTCGCTGTATTGATAATACATTACGCTGAAAAAACGCGTTTCATAGGGTGTTTCATAAGTAAAAGTCTGTTCCCTGCGGTTATTTATAATTCTGTTATTTTTCGGTTTTTCGGGATGTCCCCCGTCTTCCGATGGATTGAAGTTTTCCCGAGGCGTACCGTTTTCCGTCCAATCCGGAGGCATCCCTGCATCCGGCCATTCCTCTGGATTGCCGTCTTCCGGCTTATTGATCTCTTCGGATGTGTTTTGATTGTCGAAAATCTCAGCATCTTCAGACACTTGAACATTATTCTCAAATTCAACCTGCCTGCCCATAAAGAATTCCGGAAAGGTACCGCCGTTGTCAACCAGAATCTTCAAAAGATCATCCGCTCTTGTATTCACGGAAACGATATTCGCAACATTCAGTGCGCCGATAATGACAAAAAGCACCACAAATGTCGAAAGCATCGTCACCATGATGAATTTTCTTCTTAATTTTCTTATCATTGATCTGTTTATCCGTATTCGTATTGGTCTCAAAAACAAAAATGTTCCGAAATCCGGCAGCTTTCCCGCTATTATTATTTCATTGCTGCTATTAATTTCATTGCCGTTATTACTTTGCTGCTATTTTTTTATAAGAGAATAGCCCTGTCCGCGAACCGCCTTGATTTCCGCATCCGCGCCGAGCGAGGTCAGTTTTTTCCTTAAATTGGAAATATAAACCCATACAACATTTATTTCTGTATCCGTGTCATAGCCCCAGATTTTTTCCATAAAGCGTTCTGTGGATATTACCTGACCGGGATTGGTCATTAACATTTCCATCATCTGGAAATCCTTGTTTGCAAGCCGGATTTTTTCGTTTCCGACTGACATTTCGAATACGGAACGGTCAAGCGTGATATTCGCAAAAGAAAGAACATTATCCGTCAAATCACTCTGCCTTCTCGTCATGGCACGGATTCTTGCAAGCAGCTCCTTCATTGCAAACGGCTTCGTCAAATAATCATCCGCTCCCGCATCCAGCCCTTCCACTTTATCATCAAGCTGGGATTTTGCCGTAAGCAGCAAAACCGGAACGGTATTTTTCTTAGCACGGATCTCCCGAAGTACTTCCAAACCATTCTTTTTCGGCATCATGATATCCAGAATCACGCCGTCATATTCCGACATTTCCAGATAATCCAGCGCTTCCTGACCGTCATATACGCAGTCAACCGAATAATTACTGCGTTTTAACACGGCTGCAAGTGCCTGATTTAATTCAACTTCATCTTCTGCAAGCAATAATTTCATTCACGAATCTCCCTTTTGACACTTGGGCGCACAAGGAACCTTAAACCTGCTTAAAACTCTCTCTAAATGCAGAAATATTTTTCCCGTTTTCATTTCCGAAAATGGCAAAACAGATTTCATCAAAGCATTTTCCGTATTCTTCTGTTACGATGATTTCTTTAAAATATCCGGCTACCTTCTTCGGAGAATTGCCGAATGCGCCGCATCCCCAGGCTCCGAGGATCAGATTCTTATATTGATATTTTGCGGCAGCCGCAAGCATAATCCGGATTCTTCTAAGGAATGTTTCCTCAATCATTTTATCAGATGCAATCATCGCCGCACCATAGCGGTTCGGCGCCGGAACCGTCACGACACCGAGCAGAACCGGTTCATTAAGCAAATCATATTTTTCATCCCGAAACACGGCAACCTTCGGCGAAATCAGCATATAATCCGATTCCACACGACTTGCATGCGTATTATTATATACATACATTTCCGATGCTTTTTTTGAATCAATCGACGCATACAGCGTGGAGCATCTGCAAAGCGATTCTTCCTGTGCAGTCGCGCCCATTTTAAACCCGCCTCCGGGATTATGAGCATTAGCAAAATTCATAACAAGTGAATTCTCAAACTGTCTTCCGGCCTGATAGGAATCCATGTTCACGACCGAAATCCTGCACATTTCCGATTGTTTCAATGTTTTGAAACCTTCCGAAAGAAGATTCAGACCGTCATCCGGACTAATTACAATCACTTCTTCGTAATCTTCATCAGGCAGATGAATCTCTTTGTCATTTATGGAGTATTTTTTTTCTTTCGTAATTCGAATAGCTTCATTTGCTAATGCAATATTATTCATTTACGAGCTCCTCAAATTTTGACACATGGTGACGGGGTTATAGTGTCATTTTATAATCCCAGCAATATTTTAACACCGATTGCAATTAAAATACAGCCACCGAAGATTGTTGCAAATCCCGAAATCTTTTCTCCGACCTTTTTTCCGAGTGTTACACCGATTAAACAAAGCGCAAACGTGACAATCGCAATTATCAAGCCGCAAACCAAAGCAAGAACAAAAGGATATTCCACAATCGTAAATCCTGCGGAAAGAGCATCCAGGGAAGTTGCAATTCCCTGCACAATCAGAGTACCGAATGTTGCTTCGACCACCTTTTTCTCCTTAGATAATTCGTTGTGATCTCCGCTTGCCGAAACTTCCGATTCATCCGATGCTCCCTTTTTCTTTTTTATCATTTCCGCTACTTCTTCCACAATCATCTTTACGCCGATAAACAAAAGCAGTCCGAATGCAATAAAAGGGATAAATTTACTGATCACCGCGAATTTCTCAGCAAGAAATGTCACGAAAGCCCAGCCGATTACAGGCATAATAAACTGAAAGAATGCAAAAACACCTGCAATCTTCATTTTCTCCGATTGTTTCATGGATGGGTTGGAAAGACCGTTTGCTACGGATACGCTGAAGGCATCCATCGCCAAACCGATTCCCAAAAGAATACTGGAAAGAATAAAAGAAAATGTCATAAGTCATACCTGCCTTTTTTATTGCATCACAACTGCATCATAAAAACGCTTCATTCCTGCAATAGGTCTTGCGATTTCAAGCAAGCCAGGCATTCGCCAGTATGTTGACTTTGCTGCACCATCGTGCCCGCTACTCCCCTATGACGTTACCTAATGTATCATCCTGCCAAATGGTTAGTCAATGCGAACAATAAGTTATTTTTTTAACAACGGATAATCTATTTACTTTATTATTATTCCATAGTATTCTATATCTTGTTTGGGGAAACAGAAAGTTTTCTATATCTTGTATCGGGGATTCAATTATTCTTCACGTTTTTATTCAAGAAAGGATTCAAACATGGAAAACAAATGGATACGCGCGGCCGTGCCGGCATTGTTGATTCACTGCTCCATCGGTACCGTTTACTGCTGGAGTACGTTTAAGGAAGCAATCGGCGAACAAATCGGCATGAGCAAAGGCGCTTTGGGATGGGCCTTCAGCCTTGCGATTTTTTTCCTCGGTATGTCTGCTGCATTTGCCGGTAAAATCGTAGAATTAAACATCCACAAATCTTCCCTGATCTCCTGCATCTGCTTTACAACCGGTATGATCGGTACAGGACTTACGATTCAGTTTTTAAAAGGACTTCCTGCATTAATCCTGATCTACCTTTTCTACGGCTGTATCATGGGAGTCGGACTCGGAATCGGTTATCTGACTCCGGTCAAGACGCTGATGTTATGGTTTAAGGACAATAAAGGTCTTGCAACCGGCATCTCCATTATGGGCTTCGGATTAGCAAAGGCAATTGCTACACCGATTATGGAATTTCTTCAGGGTCGTTTCGGAATCAGCATGATGTTCATCATCCTCGGAGTTGCGTATTTCGGTATGATGCTTGCCGGTCATTTCTTATTAAAGAAACCCGAAGGCTGGGTGGAAAGCAAAGCAACAAACAACAGCTTCAAAGCATCCTCAATGTTTAAAAATAAAACCTTCATCGGAATCTGGCTGATTTTCTATATCAATATCCATTGCGGACTGATGCTTATTTCTTATGAAAAACAATTCTTAAACAGCACATTTGCCGGACTTGCCGCACTTGCAATGATTACCGCGATTGTTCCTTCCGTCACTGCAGTCTGCAACGCACTCGGACGAATCGGTTATTCCACAATCTCCGATAAATTAAAGGACCGGAGCACAATCTATGTCATCATATTTATCTCCTGTATTGCAATCTGTCTGCTGACATTTGCGGTTCCGTTCGGTCCCTTGGTCATTCTTCTTTTAATGATTGTAAACTTGGGTTACGGCGGCGGATTTTCCACTCTTCCGGCCCTTTTAGACTCCCGCTTCGGAATGGAAAACATTTCCAAAATCCACGGCCTTGCACTTTCCGCATGGGCGATTGCCGGAATTACCGGAAACAATTTATCCGAAATCATATTAAGCCACACAAATGATAATTACAGCATAATCATCATTACCGCTGCAGGTCTTTATGCCGTAGCATTAATCATCTGTCTGCTGCTTGTAAAAGAGAAAAAATCTTCCTTTCAGGCATCTTCAAATAAAGAGGTTGAAGTATACGGACCTCCCGAGGAAATGTAGTATTTTACATTAAAATATTATATAATAGTTATGTTGCGGTAATGCAACGCTAATCGTTTAGTTTCCCGTATTTTGTATTGCTTTTTTAAGATACGGGAAATTAAATCATTTTAACGAGATATAAAAACAGGAGAAAAAGTATGAAAAAAGCAAAAAAAATTGTCGCACTCCTGCTTACAGGTGTGCTCACAATCTCTCTTTCGGGATGCTTTAAAAATCAGGTTCTCGACGGCGACGGCATGGTTAACTCCGAGCCTGTTTCCGCAACTTCCGAGATTGCATCCGAAGAACCTTCCGACAGCGGCTGGGAAAAGCCTTCACAACTCCCGCTCCATGAAGACATTCCCATGGGCCTTCCCTATGTTCAAATCGGCGAAGCGGTATATTACGACGGACAGGTCCTTTTCCGTGAATATTCTGCCAATGCAATCGATAATGAAGCATTATTCGGGAAGTTTTCCTTTAATAACTACTGCTTTGTACCCGGAGGTCTCTATACCTTTGATCCGAAAAATCCGGATGCAGAACCGAAATTTGTTTGCGAGGATTCCGGTTTCGGCGATATGTATTTAATCGGCGAAGAGAAACTCTATTCCAACAAGCGTACCAATTACAGCGAAGAGGATGTACCCGAATACAAAGTTTACTGTACCGACCTTAACTCCGGCGAAAGCAATGAAGTTGCAAACGGTACTCTTCTCGGTTTTTCTCCCAACGGAAAACATTACGTAACCAGTCTGTATGCCACCAATCCTTTTCTGAATCATTTTTATATTTTCGATGCGGAAAACGGAAACAATGAAGTCGCACATTATACCTCCGACTCCACCCTGTTTTTCCTTGGCATGGATGATACTAATATTTATTTCCTCGAGGAAGAAGAAGGAAATAATGAGACAAACACTCCCATTTATAAGGTTATGCAGTTTGGATTTGACGGAAGCGAATATTATCTTGCCGACTGTGATTTCCATACGGTAAGCGAATACTATTATCCGAACTATGACGGCAATATCACGATTTTGGATGATTCCATTTCTTTCCAGGTTGATTTCTACGAAGGAACCGGTCATTTTTATTCCGGAAGCGTAAAAGCTGATGTGCCTACATCAAAGGGTGTTCCCGAATCCGATGATGCGATTTTTAATGCAAAAATGGAATTCATCCAGGAAGAGGAAGATCCGGAAGCGGTTCTCCCTATGTCGATTGCGGATATTGCAAATGAATATTCCGATTATGAATCAGGAAGAGGATTTGCCAAAGTATTGCAGTATTATACGACTTTAAACGGCGGCATTTTTTATGCGGTTGCGGAATGCGTTCGTGAACCCATGAATGATATCGGATGGCGAGAATCCTACATGTTCTCCAATATGAACTACTATTATCTTCCTGACGAGGAAAAGTCTCCCGTTCTGATTCACAGGATGTATGAACCGCTCGGAAGCCGCGGCAGCCTTGAAGAATACGAATATTATGAAACACAGCCCAATATGATGTGTATGGCGGGATTCTTTAAAGATGAAAACGACAAACTGGTCGGCATTTATTATGAGCCCGTTAATATCGAAGGTCCCGAAGGACCGATTGAAGAAAGCAATTCTTTCTATATTGCCGATTTTGCAGACAAATTCTACTGGGAACATCCTCACGACGAAGATATTTATGATAAATTTGACGTGGAAGGTCTTGAGGAATTCACGAAATATATTTATTCCTGGGAACCGAAAAAGGACATGCCCGTTAAAGATGCGGAATATGACTATGAAGGCAATCTCGTAATCGGATCCGCAGACTATTCCTTTGAAGGAAGCGGTGTTATCTACTTACATATTACGTTTGATGAAAAAGGAAACGTAAATTATGTAAGACCGGTAATTTTTGACTGATTTAAACACCGGTATGATATAAAATATTTGCCGTCCGGCTTTAACCGGAGCAACAAATTACATTAACATTTAGAACAAAGAAAACGGAGTCAGACACTGAAATATGGTTTGACTCCGTTATTATTTGTTTTATTTAATTCTTTCAAAGCTTAAATTGCTAAAAAAATCTTAGACCTTAATTTACTGCTGCTCCTCATACTTCCGGTTTGCTTCCTCAACAATCTGAATCAGCATATCATACGAAAGTGTACCACCGCTCATAAGGGTTGTAGCATCAGCGGTTCCATCTACAAAGGTATCCATCATCATATGAACTTCCGGATCTTCCGGCCCTTTGTCCGGGAAGCGCTTTAAGAATTCCTTCAATGCCTGATCCAAAAGATTTTTCGCGGTTTCAGAGTATTCCGCAAGCTCCGCATAGGAACTGGTTATGGAAAATCTCGGACCGTTTTCCTCCGGAATCTTCAATTCCGGTTTCGGAATCACAAGATCCTTTACCCCGGGTACAAAAACATTTTCGCTTAACAGAATCTCCTCCACGGATTGTCCGATTAAAATTCCGTACTCTCCTTCCGGAATTACCCATGAATGGCTCGAAACATCATAAATCTGAAATGCATCAAAACCTACTTTAAAAATGACTTCCCTTGTTTCTTCCGGACTTAAGGAAATCTTGGTAAATCCGCGAAGTTCTAAATCCGCTCTTTCAAAGTCACCTTTGCAGTTTCTTATATAAAGCTGCGGAACTGCCTTTCCAAGCCTGTTTCCGACATTGCTTACGGTAAAACTTACGTCAAATCCGCTTTCTGTTTTTTCCACCATCAGATTATCATATTCAAATTCCGTATAGGAAAGACCGTAACCAAACGGGAACTGAACGGGAATCTTTTTTGAATTGTAATGCCGGTAACCGGTTAAGAGACCTTCATAATACGGGATGTGTTTATCCCTGCTTCCGAAATTGGAATAAGCAGGCGTATCCTTAATGGATAAAGGCCATGTTTCCGCCAAATGGCCGCTTGGGTTCTCCCGTCCCGTCAAAAGTGCAACTGCAGCTTTTGCAACGCCCTCACCACCTAAATACATCTGAAGAACGGAATCAAACTGTTCTAAACACTCCATTTCAAACGGCGCACCGCCGAAGGATAAAAATACCGTTTTCTTTCCGAGTTCCATTAATCTGTGAATTAAATGAATCTGGTTTTCCGGCATTTTTAAGGTATCCCTGTCATACCCCTCTCCTTCTGCCAAATCCGTAAGTCCACCGCAAAATACGATGATTTCCACATCCTTTGCAGCCATAATTGCATCATCTTCAAGGATTTCAACCGGTTCAAGCTGCATGCAGTCATACCCTCTGGCAAAACTAAGCGACGGATAAATATTTCGAAGATGATCCAATATGGTAGGATATTTTCCCGCATTAATATGAGAACTTCCGCCACCCTGGATTCTGGTTTCAATCGCAAGATCACCGATTAAGGCAATGGAATCGTCCGGATGAAGCGGAAGAATTCCTTCATTCTTTAACAAAACACCCGCATTCACGCTGGCCTGATAAGCCAGTTCATGACGACGTTTTGTAGATTCCTTTACCATGTAATCTTCCATTGAAGGCGCTTTAAACGCCGCTTCCTCTTCGTCACTCATACCGTACTTATCAATCAGCTTCAGTATTCTTTCAACTGCTTTATCAATTTCTTCCTCGGTTATATTCCCTTCTTCCAAATCCTTTTTCAAAGCATTTTTATGTACTTCAAAAGAGTCCGGCATTTCTAAATCCATACCGGCTTTAATAGCCTTTGTTAAATTCGTGCAGGCACCCCAGTCGGAAACAACGGCACCTTCAAATCCCCATTCGTTTCGAAGGACATCGGTAAGCATCCATTTGTTTTCCGTAGAATAAGTACCGTTAACCATATTATAGGATGCCATAATCGTTGCGGGCTGTGCTCCCTTAACGGTCATCTCGAATGCTTTTAAATAGATTTCACGAAGCGTTCTTTCATCGATTACGCTGTCAGAGCGCATTCTGTGTGTTTCCTGGGAGTTTGCGGCAAAATGCTTTAAACTGGTACCGACACCGTTTTGCTGTACCCCGTTGATATAGGATGTAGCCATTTTCCCGGCAAGATAGGGATCTTCGGAAAAATATTCGAAGTTTCTTCCGCAAAGCGGAGAACGCTTCATGTTTACACCCGGTCCCAAAAGAATCGATACGCCCTTCTCTTTCGCCTCTTTTCCGAGTTCATCGCCGATTCGTCCGACAATACCGGTATCAAAGGTGCAGGCAAGCGCAGAAGCCGTCGGATAACAAATCGCAGGTTCACTGTTATTATTATTCGCCTTCTCTGCCTGTTTCCGAAGACCGTGAGGTCCGTCAGACAGCTCTAAATGATTGATTTTATTCTCAAAGGATTTCGTGTGCCAGAATCCCACACCGGTAAGAAGTGACAATTTCTCATCAAGACTTAAGTTCATAATTGTACCCCCATACAATAAATACCCTAAGGTCTGTTTGCTGTTTCCTTATATGTCATAATATTCATACTATAACTTTTATATTTTATCATATTCTTCAGGAATATTCCACTAAAAAAGGCTGCCCTGCCGGACAGCCCTGATTCTGCATTATAATGGCGTGAACAATCAAGCATGAAAGAATTAATTCGCGCCCTGCAAATAATAATTCAAAGAGAATGCTCTTCGCTTTTTTCTTTGATGGATGTAAAGAATTCCGGGAATTCACGATCCACTCTTACTATTTTACCGTCAGAATTGATAAAGCAGTGTTCGGAAGAACCGGTACAGACAATTACACCATGCTGATTCTTCATCTGATACAAAAGCTGCAGACGAATTCCGTTACACTCTTTTACCAAAACCGTAATCCGGAGTTCGTCCCCGAAGGTTGTAGGAACCTTGTACTGACAATCCACTTTCGTTACGGGCGACATGACTCCCATTGCTTCGAGTTTGGCATAATCCCAACCCAGCTGTTTGAAAAAATCAATCCGGGCTTCTTCCATAAAGCGGATATAGTTGGAATGATGAGTAATTCCCATACGGTCGGTTTCATAATATTTTATTTCATGAATATAAGGTACTGTGGTCATTTTTCATCCTATCCGTAACGATTGAATTAATGTTTCAGAATGGAGCCACGTTTGCATTTCTCCACACAGGTGCCGCAACCGATACATTTGTCATAATCAATGTGCGCGTGCATATCTTCCACCGTAATGGCTTCCTCCGGACAATTTTTCTTACACATTCCGCAGGCAATACAGCTTGCCTTACATTCCTTCATCGCCTGAGGTCCTTTGGATTTCGAGGAGCATGCTACAACGTAAGGCGCATCATAAGGAATTAACTCAATTAAACTGCGAGGACATACGGCTACACATTTACCGCAGGCCTTGCATTTTTCCTTATCCACCAATGCCACGCCGTTTACTACATGAATTGCGTCAAAAGGACATACACTCACGCAGGTTCCGAATCCCTGGCAGCCGGAATTACAGCTTTTCGGTCCCTGGTTCGGAATAAATGCGATCATCTGACAGTCCTTCTGACCGGTATAATGATAATCTTCATGCGTTTTTTCACAGTCGCCCTGGCATTTTACAAACGCAACCATACGTCTGCTTTCTCCGGCTTCCACGCCCATAATCGCACCGACTTTGGATGCCACTTCGGGCCCGCCGACAGGACAGGCATTTACAGGCGCCTCGCCTTTTACGATTGCTGCAGCACATCCGCTGCATCCCGGATATCCGCATCCACCGCAGTTATTTCCGGGAAGAACGCCCAGAATCTGCTCTTCTCTTTCATCCACTTCCACTTTAAACACATTGGAAGCAATTCCAAGGAAAATACCGATAAACAATCCGATGAATGCCACAACGGCAACCGCAATCAGGATTCCTGTTACACTAATCATCCCTCACACCTCCTATATCAATCCGGCGAATCCGCAGAAGGCAATTGCCATAAGTCCCGCTGTAACAAGAACAATCGGCATGCCTCTGAAGGGTTTCGGGATGTTATTATATTCCATTTTCTCACGGATTCCCGCAAGAATGATAATGGAAAGCGCAAAGCCGGCAGATGTGGCAAATCCGTTTACCACGCCGGTTAAAATATCATAGCCTAAATTTACGTTATTAATCGCAACACCTAAAACGGCACAGTTCGTGGTAATAAGCGGCAGATATACGCCGAGTGCCTCATACAGAGGCTTTACGAACTTCTTTAAAAACAGTTCCACAAACTGAACAAGCGCCGCAATGATTAAAATAAAGACAATGGTCTTTAAATAAGTAATGTGAAGCGGTGCAAGAATGAATTTATAGATCAGCCCTGCCACCAGGGAGGATAAGGTGATAACAAAAATTACCGCCGCACCCATACCGCTTGCAGTCTTTACTTTCTTGGAAACTCCGAGGAACGGACATAATCCAAGGAACTGGCTTAAAACAACATTGGAAACCAGGGAGGAACTAATCGCAATAATCAGTAAATTTACAAAATAATTTCCGTTCATTTACTTTTCCTCCTTTCCGGTATCTGCTTCATCCGGCAAGGCTTCTTTTTCCTCTTCGGAGTTTATATCCTGCGTTTCGTTGTTTGCTTTCACAGTTTCATTTTTCAACGAATCGCTCTTAGTTTGTACCGCATTTTTTGAATCATCCGTTTCTGTTTTTTCTGTTTTTTCAGGCTCAACGGTTTCTGCTTTTTCTGCCTTAGCGGTTTCTTCTTTTGCTACTTTCTTCGGCTCCACAAGTCTTCTTGCACAGCCGCTGTCCGAACAGTTTAAGCAGTCAGAGGAACATCCGGACTGGATTTTGCTCATATCCTTGCCCTTTGCCTCTCCTGCCGCCTTAATGGCATTCTGTGCAGCCGTAAGCAATGCCAGAACAAAGAATGCACCGGGCGCCATAACCAGAATACCGATTGGTGAAAAGCTTGAAAACTCACCCGCAAAGAATTCATTCAAACCTCTTACAAAACCGGAGGACGATGCGGGATCAAATACTTTATTCACCAGTTCCACCAAAAGAATGGGAACTGTGGTTCCATATACCTTTGGTCCGGTCAGACCGAAAATCGAAGCATTTCCGAAGAACTCTCTTACCATACCGATTAA
>CACZRH010000291.1 GCA_902783455.1 uncultured Lachnospiraceae bacterium
CTTGTTGAAGGTATGCAGTTTGACAGAGGATACATCTCGGCATACATGGCAACAGATATGGATAAGATGGAAGCCAACCTTGAGAATCCTTACATCCTTATCACAGATAAGAAGATATCAAATATTCAGGATATTCTGCCTCTGCTTGAGCAGTGCGTACAGTCCGGTGCAAAGCTTTTAATCATCGCAGAGGATGTGGAAGGTGAAGCACTTACCACCCTGATTGTCAATAAGCTCAGAGGAACCTTCAATGTAGTAGCAGTTAAGGCTCCCGGATATGGCGACAGAAGAAAAGCAATGCTGGAAGATATCGCAATTCTTACCGGTGGTAAGGTAATCAGCTCCGATCTCGGACTGGAATTAAAGGATACCACCTTCGAAGATTTGGGCCGTGCAAAATCCGTTAAGGTTCAGAAAGAGAACACCATCATCGTTGACGGTGAAGGCGATAAGGATGCCATCGCAGGCAGAGTTGCACAGATTAAGAAGCAGATTGAAGAAACCACTTCCGATTTCGACAGAGAAAAATTGCAGGAGCGTCTTGCAAAACTGGCAGGCGGCGTAGCAGTAATCCGTGTCGGTGCAGCAACCGAAACCGAAATGAAGGAAGCAAAGCTTCGTATGGAAGACGCGCTTGCAGCAACCCGTGCAGCCGTGGAAGAAGGAATTATTGCAGGCGGCGGAAGCGCATACATCCATGCATCCAAGAAGGTTGAAAAGCTTGCAGATACTCTGGAAGGCGACGAAAAGACCGGTGCACAGATCGTACTTACCGCTCTGAAGGCTCCTTTATTCTTCATCGCTGCAAATGCCGGTCTTGACGGATCTGTCATCATCAACAAGGTTTATGAATCCGAAATTGGTGTCGGCTTCGATGCTTTGAAGGAAGAATATGTATCCATGATTGATGCCGGAATTCTGGATCCCGCAAAGGTTACCAGAAGTGCACTTCAGAATGCGACAAGCGTTGCATCCACATTCCTTACCACGGAAAGTGCTGTTGCAAACATCAAGGAAGATACCCCGGCAATGCCTGCAGGTGCCGGCATGGGCGGAATGTGATATTAAAACAGAATCCGTTAATAAAACAAATAATCATATGCCGCTTCCGGAGGATATTCCGGAAGCGGTTGATTTTTTCGACAAATAGTGTTACTTTAAAGATTGTTCTGTATAATTACGGAACGAAGTATCGGAAATATTTAGTATTGCAAAAATAGGGAGAGAAAAGTTATGAAAAAATTGTTATCCGTTGTTTTGGTAGCGGCATTGGGGGCATCACTTTTAGTATGTGCTGGCTGCACACAGAAAAAAACAGATCTGGTAATGGCAACAAATGCGGAATTTCCGCCGTATGAGTATCACGGAGATGATGGCAGCATCATCGGAATCGATGCTGAAATTGCACAGGCAATTGCAGGTGAAATGGGAAGAAATCTTGTAATCGAGGATATGCAGTTTGATTCCATTTTGGCAGCAGTTCAGAGCGGTAAGGCAGACATGGGTGTTGCAGGTATGACAATTACCGAAGATCGTCTTCAGAACGTGGATTTTTCCACTCCGTACGCAACCGCAGCACAGGTTATCATCGTAAAAGAAGGTTCTGATATTACTTCACCGGATGATCTTGCAGGAAAGACCGTTGGTGTACAGCTTGGTACCACCGGTGATATTTATGCGGATGATATCGAAGATGCAACCATCGAGCGTTTCAATAAGGGATTTGAAGCAGTTCAGGCGCTTACTCAGGATAAAGTAGATGCAGTTATTATTGATAACGAGCCGGCAAAGGTATTTGTTACCCAGAATGACGGAATCAAAATCATCAACGAAGCATTTACCTATGAAGAGTATGCAATTGCAGTAAAGAAAGGCAATACCGAGCTTTTAAACGGAATCAACAGTGCGATTGCAAAACTGCAGGAGAGCGGAGAGCTTCAGCAGATTGTTGATAAATATATTAAAGCAGAATAATCTTTTCAGAGGTTTAAAGATATGAATATCCTTTCCCTTATGGGAGAAGACATTGTTGAATTTTTCACAGGTTTTGGCAATGACTTTTATTTAAACTTTATCAAGAATGCCAGATGGAAATATCTGGTTAACGGCTTGGGAGTTACCATGAAGGTAACTCTCTTTGCGGTTTTAATCGGAATCGCGCTGGGCTTTTTGGTTGCCATTATCCGTGCCACACATGATAAGGCCGGTATGATGTCTCCGCTTCTGAAAGCCGTGTTAAATGTGCTGAATTTTTTATGCAATGTTTATTTAACCGTCATCCGCGGAACACCGGTTTTGGTCCAGCTTTTGATAATCTATTTTGTCATTTTTGCATCCGTCCGGATTGATAAAAGTTTTGTTGCCATCGTGGCATTCGGAATCAATTCCGGTGCGTATGTTGCGGAAATCGTTCGTGGCGGTATTATGTCCATCGATCAGGGACAGTTTGAAGCAGGCCGTTCCCTGGGATTTAGTTTCGCGCAGACGATGTGGTATATCATTATTCCGCAGACCTTTAAAAATGTGCTGCCTGCACTTGGCAACGAGTTTATCGTGCTTTTGAAAGAGACCTCTGTTGCGGGCTATATCGCACTTGAAGATCTTACCAAGGGCGGCGACATTATCAGAAGCCAGACATTCTCTGCGCTGTTGCCGCTACTTGCCGTGGCAGCCATATATCTGACACTGGTAATTATCTTAAGCAATTTACAGAAGCTTCTGGAAAGGAGGTTGCGTTCCAGTGAAAAATAATGAAACGAAGAAGACCTTCAATCCGGATACCGATCCTTTGATTTCAGTAAAGGATTTAAAAAAATCATTCAAGGATCTGCATGCATTAAACGGTGTCAGCCTCGATATTTATAAGGGCGACGTGGTTTTTATCGTGGGACCTTCCGGAAGCGGAAAATCCACATTCCTTCGCTGCTTAAACCGCCTGGAAGAACCGACTTCGGGGGAAGTATATTTTGAAGGCGTGGAGATTACCGGACGTAATGTCGATATCAACCGTCACCGTCAGAAAATGGGAATGGTATTCCAGCAGTTCAATCTCTTCCCGCATATGACGGTTATGAAGAATATGACGCAGGCTCCGAGAAAGCTTCAGCATAAGTCGAAAGAAGAAGCAGAAGCAGAAGCAAGAGTTTTGCTTGACCGTGTCGGTTTACTGGACCGTGCGGATGCTTACCCCAATCAGCTTTCCGGTGGACAGAAACAGCGTATTGCCATTGTCCGGGCGCTTTGCATGAAGCCGGATGTAATGCTTTTTGACGAACCGACCTCAGCACTGGATCCGGAAATGGTAGGCGAGGTTTTGCAGGTAATGCGTGGTCTTGCGGAAGAAAAAATGACCATGGTTGTGGTAACGCATGAGATGGCATTCGCAAGGGAGGTTGCCAGTAAAATTGTCTTTATGGCGGAAGGACAGATTCTCGAAACGGGTACACCGGAAGAATTTTTCAATCATCCGAAGACGGAGCGTCTGAAATCATTTTTGGACCGTATTTTATAATTACACAATACTTTACATAATACTTTACATAACTTCATTTTTTGCTTATAATGAAAGTTAAAGTTGGGTACAGTATGTATTCACAATTATTAAGGAGGGTAAAAAATGAGCAAAAACGGTATTAAAGGTTTATTGATTGGCCTTGCAACAACGCTTGCTGTTGTTGGAGGAAACATGGGTGTTATGCTTGCATCTGCTGACGTTAACACACATAACATGCAGCAGGACGGCGAGAAGACCGCAGTTAACTATGTAGGTCCCCAGGGTGAAGCTATTAAGGCAACTCCGCAGTTTGTTTACGCAGATCAGGGTCCCATTGCAAGACAGGCACTGCTTGCTGCTATTCCTGCAGGCGGACAGGAAATTCTTACCGGTAACATTACCATGAACGGAAGCCTTGACTACAATGTTAAATCCGGAACCATGTCCCTTTACATGGGCGACAACCCGAACAATGACAAATGGGGTATCGTAATCCTGGATTCCAAGGGTGTTGGACATTTCTACAGCAACATAGATGCGGAACCTTTGAAGAAACTCACTGTTCGGTTCAGCACTGACGGTTATGCATGCATGCTGGTTCGTTTCCCTGCAAATGCAAATGTTCCTGCAGGACAGACCGTAGCACCGACAGGCGGAAGTGGTGTATATGTAGTTCAGAGAGGCGACACACTTTCCAAGATTGCAAAACAGCTTGGAACAACCGTAGCAAACATTGCTGCAAAGAATAACATCAAGAATGTTAACGTAATTCATGTTGGACAGCAGCTTGCTTACTAAGGAATATTGATTTGTAATGCGATTTGCATGAAATGAAACTGATAATCTCCGGAGTTTAGCAGACTCCGGAGATTTTTCGGTTTTTATGCGCACGCCCACGTAAGGAAATAATTCTGCTTACGCAGAAACGTGGGCGGCGCGC
>CACZRH010000292.1 GCA_902783455.1 uncultured Lachnospiraceae bacterium
GGTAAATGAGAAAGGAAGTATTTCCGTAATCGAATTAAGAGATACGCTCGGAGCATCCGAATCTACAATCCGGAGGGATATTACCGAACTCGACAGGGAAGGAAAGCTGATAAAGGTATTC
The DNA here is from genome assembly GCA_902783455.1 of uncultured Lachnospiraceae bacterium. GTDB lineage: Bacteria > Bacillota > Clostridia > Lachnospirales > Lachnospiraceae > UBA3766. The sequence continues at coordinate 122 of CACZRH010000292.1, forward strand.
GGCGGAGCAATGTCCGTTACGGAAAAAGAATCTTTTGATGAACTTTCCATGAAGCAGAAATCCGCGATTAATCTTGAAGAAAAAAAGATTATCGGAAAAACCGCCGCAGCACTGATTCGGCCGGGAGACTGTGTTTATATCGATTCCGGGACTTCAACTTCTTTTCTCTGCGATGCAGTTACCGAAAAGGAAGCCGTTTATGTTACAAATGCGGTGGCACATGCAAAAAGCCTGGTGGTTCGCGGATTCAAGGTGTTTTTAATCGGCGGGGAACTCAAGGAAACAACGGAGGCTATCATCGGCGAAACGGCAATCCTTTCTCTGCAAAAATATCATTTTTCCATCGGATTCTTCGGAACCAACGGAATCAGCTTAAAGAGGGGATTTACGACCCCGGATATTCGTGAGGCAACCATGAAGAAAGTGGCGATGCAGTGTACGGATGAAAAAAGGCGTTATATTCTGGCAGACCATGAGAAATTCGGATTGATCAGTACCGTTAAATTCGGTGATGTTAATGACGCAAACGTGGTAACGAACCGTATGCCGCCTGAAAAATACACATTGAAATTAAATATTGTGGTTGCGAAATAAAAAAGAATGAAAAGCGAAATTAAAAAAGAAAAGTAGAAATCAAAAAAGAAATTTTAACAACAGAAAGTTAAAAAACAGAAGAGAACAAATCTTCGAAAAAATCGAATGTTTGTTCTCTTTTTGTATTCCAAAATTGGGAAGAATATGATAGAATAAAAAAATATAGAACATAGAGGTTATAAAGCAAACAATAAAAAGCAATATAGAGAGTAATAAAAAAGCAAAGGAGTAAAAAATGAATCATTATACTTATTATCCGAAGGGTGTTTGTGCGATGCAGATTGATTATGATCTGGATGATGAAGGAAAAATCTATAATCTGAAATTTCGTGGCGGGTGCAACGGAAATTTAAAGGCAATCGGGAGACTGTTAGAAGGCACGGATGCACGTCATGCGGCGGATATTTTACGTGGGAATGACTGCGGCGGAAGAGGAACGTCCTGTGCGGACCAGCTTTCCAAAGCCATTGATGAAAGCCTGAAGTAATGATGAAGATTATTCATACGGCAGATTTACATTTGGATTCCAGACTTGAACTCATTCCGGACCGTTCCCTTGCGGAGGAACGGCGGAATGAGTTGTTATTATGCTTTCGCAATATGGTGGCATATGCGGTAAAAGAAGGCGTGGAGGCAATCCTGATTGCGGGAGATTTGTTTGATGTGCGTAAGATTTCTCAGACGGCAAGGGATGCGGTAATCGGGGTGATCGTAAACAATCCGGATTTGAAATTTTATTATCTTCGGGGAAATCATGATGAGGGTTCTTTTGTCGAGGAATTTCGGGCCAAAACAGGTGAGCTTCCTGAAAACTTCAAAACCTTCAATGAATCCTGGACATCCTATGAGCTGATTGGAAAGGATCAGACAAAGGTTGTGATTTCAGGTGCTGAAATTACGAAGCGGAATAATTCCCTTCTTCCGGAGGAACTTCAAATGGATGAAAATGAAGTGAATATCGTGATGCTTCACGGCATGGAATCCGATTTGTCCGGAAAAGGGGACGGGGAAATCATACCGCTTCGCGATTATCGAAATAAAGGGATTGATTATCTTGCACTCGGGCACATTCATGCACCGAAAATCGCTACTCTGGATGCGCGTGGCAAATACGGATACAGCGGCTGTCCGGAGGGCAGGGGATTTGATGAATGCGGGAGTCGTGGATTTCATCTGATTACGGTTTCGGGAAGGGATTTGTCGGTTGAATTTGTGCCGTTTGCCAAACGGATTGTTTATGATCTGGAAGTGGACGTAAAAGATGCGGATGGTTCCGATGCCGTCATTGATAGGATTAAAGAAACTGCACTGTCCGGCGGAGTAAGACCGGATGATCTTTTGAAGGTAAGACTTTGCGGGGAAAAGGAACTGGATGTCAGTTTTGATTTGACCTATATCAAAACAATTTTAGATGCGGAATTTTTTGTATTTCGTATTAAGGATGAGACGAAAACTATTATTGACTATGATGCCTTTGCGAAAGATGCATCCTTAAAGGGTGAATTTGTCCGGATGATCCGTGAGGAAACAGAAGCGGGAAATCTGGATGAGGAATCAGCTGCGGAAGTGATTCGTACGGGAATCAGGATGCTTTGTCAGGAAGGGAAAATACAGGGGAATTAAGAAATGCGATTAATCAGTCTTCATGTTGAAAAATTCGGACATTTATCCGATTATACCCTGAATCTGACAGACGGATGCAATCGGATTCTAAAGGAAAACGGTTGGGGAAAGAGTACTCTGGCGGCTTTTATCCGTGTGATGTTTTACGGTCTTGAGGGAACAACAAAAAGAACGGATCTGAAAGAAAATGATAAAAAAAGATTCAGTCCGTGGGACGGCGGGAATTTTGGCGGCAGTATCATTTTCGAATCGGATCGCGGAAGATATATTTTATCGAGAATTTATGACAAAAACGGAAAAGGTTCTTTTTCGTTAAAGGACGCCGTGACGCTTTTAGACAGCATGGACTATTCAGAAAATATCGGCGAGGAATTGTTTGGAATTGACAGTGAGTCCTTTCGGAAAACTTCGTTTATTGATCATGATGGGATTCAATATGCCGGTGTCGGAAGCAAGATTACTTCAAAAGTATCTGCGCTTTCCCAAACCGATGATTTAAATCGTTTTGATGAGGTGGAAAGCAGAATCAATGATTATCTGAATCGAAATTCTTCTTCCAGAAAAACGGGAACCCTCTACAAAATGAATGAAGAAATGAAAGGGATGGAAAGGGAATTAAGACAGACAGATTCCGTAAAGAAAAAGTTAGAAGAAGAGAAGATCAGAAAAGAGAATCTGAAAAGCAGGGGAGAGGAATTAACGGAAGAGATAAAGACTCTGTGTGAAAAACGGAAGAATCTTCAGGAAAACCAAAAAGAACTGTTAAATCTAAAAACCTTTGCTGCCGAATATGGTAATTATTCGCAGCTTTGCGATGAGACTGCCAAAAGAGAACAGACTGTTGAAGAAAAGCGTGCGGCTTTTCCGGGAGAGATTCCGACGGTAGAAAAAATAACGGAGTTGTCGAAGCTGGCTGCGGAAGCGGAAGAGTGCAAACAGAAGCTGAAACTGTATAAGTCTGATCGGGAGAATGAACGTTATGATCGCCTGAAGAGATATTTTAAAGATGCTCCGCCGACGGAAGAAGAGACGAAAGAGCAGATTGAACACGTTAACGAAATGCATAAGCTTTTGGAGGAAAATGAACGTCTGGAGGAGGAAATCCGTGAATTAAGGGGGAAAAGGAATTCCCTGGAGACAGACATTGCTTCCAAAGAAGAACATGCGAAATCCGAAAAGGAAAAATGGGCCAGACTTCAAAAAGAAGCGGAAGGTGAAAAAAGCTCTGACGGTTTCGGGGAGTCAGATGAAGAGAGCAGGAATGCAGCTCATGAAAGAAATATAAGAAAATATACGATTTTAACAGGTGCCGGTATTGTTCTTTTAGTGCTTGGTTTTGCAATGGCCGGAATCTATTTTGCAGTTCTTAAAAATATGCTGTTGCTTGGTGCTTCCATCCCGGTTCTTATTGCCGGACTGATTGCGGTAGTTATCGGTATGTTTCGTAAAAAGAAACTGCAAAAAGAATTTGTGATTCGTGAAAGAAAACTGGCGAAGGAAACGGAAAATCGAAATCGACAGAAAACGGAGCAGCTTATTATAGCACAACAGGAATATAAGAATCTGCAGGGTGAGATAGAGAGATTATCACAGAATTTAAAGGAATGTTCTGAAAAAACAGATGCCGGTCAGAAAAAGACGGAGGAAAATACGGAAAAAATCCGGGAGTATGAAACCGGAATCCGCCGATTTTTCGATCGATTCAATCTTTCGTATTCCAAAGCGGATGCACAGGATGATCTTTATGAAATGAAAAACCGGATTTTGGAATATCAGAATCTGGAAAAAGAAAAGAAAGAGAATGAAGGGCGGATTGAAGAGTTTCAAAAGAAAAGTAACGAAGCGGATGCGGCCGTTAACAGATTGTATAAAGAACTGGGCGGAAAAGAAGAAATCAGTATCGCGGATGTACAGTCTTATGTACAGCGTCAGAATATTGCATTAAATGAATATAATGCCGCAGTGAAGGAACTGAAAGATTCCAAAGAGAAAATGCGGGAATTTTTAAACCTGCATCCCGGTTTTGAGACGATTCAAAACAATCCGGAAAAAGACAAAGAAGGGGAAACTTTAAAGAAGTTGGAAAAACTTTCCGAAATCGATTTTGTCAAAGAAGAAGAAAAAATCGAAGAGGAAATCCGAAATAGGGAAGAGAAGCTTCGAATGAATCAAAAGGATTTATCGGAGTGCATCCAAAGACTGAAAGATGCCGGGGAGGAAGAGGACGCCTTACGGGAACTGGCGGATATATATGAAACGAAACGTGAGGAATATGATGTCCTTTCGAAAGAAACAAATATCATGAGACTCACGGGGGAATATTTAAAGAAGGCAAAAGAACGTTTTGTAGCAGGGTATATGGCGCCGATAAAAAACAGTTTTGATTCTTATATGGCGCTGATGCAGGGACAGGATTCTCCGGATAAAGAGGAATACAGAATTGATGCCAATTTAAATATTCTCAGAAAAGAAATGGGAGAATATCGTGATATTATTTGTCAAAGCGAAGGATATTCCGATATGATCGGAATGTGTATCAGGATGTCTTTATTGGATGTTATGTACCGGGAGGAAAAGCCGGTGGTGATTATGGACGATCCCTTTGTAAATCTGGATGCCGCACATCTTGCAGGTGCAAAAGAATTCCTTGAGAAAGTATCAAAGCATTATCAGATTCTGTATTTTACCTGTCATGAAGGAAGGATTTAACTGCGCAAAATTCGGATATTATCCTTCAAAGAGTTAAAGCGTTTAATCTGGGAAACAATCTCTTCGTTGATTTTTGTAATTGGTTCTTTCATCGGACGTCCCGTATAGAAGCCCTGAATTAACTGTACACCGAGAGAGATTACGGTTTTTAATTCTTCCATGGTTTCCACACCTTCGGCTAAAACGCAGATGTCATTTGCTTCCGCATAGGAAACGATGCTTTTTACAAAGTGGCGTTTTTGTTCATTTTTATGGATCCCGGAAATCAGGCCGTGGTCGATTTTTACATAGCGGGGATTATAGCGCAGAAGATTGTTGACATTGGAATATCCGCTGCCGTAATCATCCAGTGCAATTTCCACTCCGGTAGAATCCAGCTTTTCCTGTCTGCCGAGCAGTTCAGAATCATTTAATTCGGAGCCTTCTGTATATTCGATAACAATCTGTCCGATATGTTTTTTGAAACGGTTTGAAATTTCATCCGCATCTGTTCCATTTAACTGATATGCGGGCAGGGAATTGATGAAAACCTTTTTCCCGGAAAACAGATATTCTTTTGCCTCTACCTGATTAAGCACGCAGTGGAACGTGTTGATTTCCACATCGTAAAGGCGGTTTAAAGAACCTGCATATTTCAGGATTTCCATCGGAGTTAAGCTGCGGTCCGGCTCGTAACGCATCAATGCTTCGTATCCGTAAATCTCTCCGTTATCCACTCTGACAATGGGCTGGAAATAATAGGTGAGCAGATGCGAATCGAGAATTCGGGCAACTTCTTCGCATTTAGCAATTTCTTCTTCCGTTAAATCGCCTAACTGGGACAGTTTTAAGCGGGCCATTTTTTTCTTATGGTTCTTGGCATTTACTGTCTGGTTAATTAAAAAATCCAAATCGGGCAGTTCGCCCAAAGAGGTTTCAATCATTTCGTAATGAAGTGCGGCATAATGTACTTCTCCGTCACTGTCAAAATACTGAATGCCTTCCGAAGGAATTTTAGACAGAAATTCGTTAAATCTGGCTTCACAGTCACTGTTGATAATTCCAATGAGAAATTCATCATTGGAAAGGCGTCCGCAGACTTCGTTTATCATAATCGAACGGGAAATGAAAGTTGCGAGTGAATTGATGGCGGAATTTCCTGCGAACCGTGACAATTCCTCATTGATTCCCTTAATATTTTCCAAATCAAGCGCAATGATTGCCAGGGAGCGATTGGAGCCGAGATTGTATTTTGCAAGCTCGGTTAACCGGTCATGGAAACCGCGATAATTGTAAAGACCGGTCTGCTGGTCGCGGACCTGAGCATTCTTAATCTGGTCAATCAGTTTATAGAGGGCTCTTTGTCGATAGAAGGCCTCAACTCCCTGATTGACGTTTCGCATCCAGATGCGGTAGGTTTCGTTATAATAATCCACATTGTTGCCGTTATTGTAAACGACATAACCGAAACACCGGTCTTCAAAGAACATCGGTGTAAATACGAACATGGTAGGATAATCACGTTCTTCATTTAATTCAGGCAGCATTAAGGAAGTATCGAAAGAACGCGTAAAACTTAAATGAGAGGGATCCCGGTCCGGCAGTTTTTCGCCGATTTTTAATACCATATACATTTTGGAAGAATAGCCGATTCTTCTTGCATTATCGCCGATAAAGCTGGTCGGTTCCATAAAGCCTTCATTTAAGCACATCCAAAAATTATGAAAAGGACGAATCTGGTGGGAATAGATTGCAAGCGTTTCAAAGAAATCCTTGTAATTGGTCTTACAAAGCATATCTTCCGTGATATGGTTGAAATCGGAGTAGTAGCTGACCTCGGAATTGTCGGTTTTCCATTCGTCGCGGCTGGTTTTTTTGAAGGATGCGGAAAAATTACGGCATCCGCAGCTTCCGCCGATTAAAAGTCTGGGATTCATGGTTTGTTCCGAAAACGGTTCGCCCGTGATGGCAGAATGAAGTTCGTAAAAGCATCTTTTGCCGAGCTCATCACAGGGAACGTTTGCAGATGTTAAAGGAACCGGAGAGGATAAGCCCTCCGGGCAGGAATCATAACCGATGATGGCAATGTCCTCGGGAATCCGGTAACCGTGTTCGGAAAGTCTTGCTGCAACACCGATTGCCATATAGTCGTTGGCACAGGCAACCGCCTGGGGCATGTCATCGGGAGTCTGCATCAGATATTCCGCGAATTTATGTCCGGTATCATACCAGTAGTTCCCGTGACGGATGCGATCTGCCCGAACGGGAAGATTATGCGCTTTTAAGGCATCCAGATAAGCGTTGTAGCGCTGAACGGAATGAGGGTGTCCCTCTTTGCCGCCTAAGAATGCGATATCGGTCAAATGATGGACATCAATTAAATGATTTACAAGCTCTAAAAAAGGAGTGTAGTGATCCATCAGAATATATTTGAATTCGCTGCAGTTTTTATCGGCCACGATAACGGGACCGTTGAACTCCGTTTTGATTTTCTGCGGGATAATATATTCAAGTCCGGGAGACTGCAGGGTATCCAGCATAAGCAGCACCCCGTCGAAGCGGTCAAACTGAATCAGGGAAAAAATATTGGAATCCCCGATATCACGAAGCTCTGTTTCCTGGTATTTTTGATACATGGAAAAAACGCACACGTCATAATCATGTGCGAATGCTTCCTGAAGAAACGGAACAAGGAATCGTTTCTGGGGACTTTCATCAATTTGTGCGCAGATAATACAGATTGTTTTTCTCATATTTAAGAAACCGTCTTTGTAAAATTACTGATATATTATAACGCAAAAAGCATTTAATTTGTATTAAAAGTCTGTAAATTTGTCATAAAATTATGATATGATTACAAAGTATGGAAAAGAATGGTTTTGGTCAAAAAATCCTGATGGGATTTTATATTGTATTTACACTTCTGATGGGAAGCCTGATTTTTATCAGCATTAAAAATCCGCAGAATTACCAGTCCCCGCTCAGGATGGCAATTCAGACGGTATTTTTTACGCTGTTTTTTTGCGGCGGAGCAATCTTATGGGACAGGTATTATGCCCGTTTTTCCGATGCTGTATTAAAAAAATTAAATCTCTTTGCAATCATTCTTTCGCTCTTTGTTTTCTGGGCAGGCTTATATATAATCTGTGTTCTTCAGGGAAACGGGTATCATGTTCCGGGAGACTACGAAATTCTTTATATCAGTGCGCTGGAAACAGCGGATGCTAAGCCGCTTACGTATGCACATTATTTCCTGACCTATTCGAATAATACGGAGCCGATGCTTTTGCTGGCAATTTTATTTAAAATAAGCCATATGCTCGGATTAAATGAATTCTACCCGGTTCTTTTATTAAGCAGCGGAACCGTAGCAGGCTCTGTCTGGGCGGTGGGGGAGCTTCTTTCCGGGAAAGGAAAGTGGAGAGTACCGGTACTGTTTTTAATTGCCGTCTGCCTTCCGGTGTATGTGTTTACAGGAGCATTCTATACCGATACCATGAGCTTCGGCCTGGGTTTAATTTCAATTGCATTTTTAAAAATTGGATTATCCGATAAAAAGCAGTGGGGATTTCTTATTCTTTCCGGTTTTGTTGCTTCTCTTGGTGCAATATGGAAAATTACGGCTCTCATTTTTCCGATTGCAGCCGGAATTACATTTCTGCTTTTCAAAGCAAAAGAGTTAAAACAATATGTAAAAAAAGGTCTTTTGAGCTATCTGATATTTGCAATTATTTTTACTCTCGGAGCGAATGCGTCTTTTCAGACCGTTCCGATCTGCCGAAAGGCCAAACAGTATGCCAATCCGACATCTGCATGGGTTGCACTCGGACTTAAGGGAGACGGAAGCTATGAGCAAAATGTGGAATTTTCGGATGCGGTGAATGCGCTGCCGGATCGGGAGGCTAAATCGGAATATGTGAATTCTTACCTGAAAGAAAACTACAAAGAAGCGTTTTCGATTCAGCATCTGATTTCCAAGGCGGAGAATAATTTCGCAGGCGGTACGTTTACCTGCAGTGATTTTACGGCAAATCCCACCGGGCATTCCCTGCTTTGGGAGATGATGGACCCGGGCGGCAGATATTTTTACGGGTGTGCCGGATATGCCTTCAGTTATATGGGCATGATTTATGTCATGCTTTTTATCGGTGGTGTTTTATCCGTCAAAAGGCTGTCAGAGAAGAAGGAACTGTCCTTTTATAAAGTGGCTGCGGATATTTCGTTTTTCGGGCTCTTTCTGTTTTTGATGGTTTGGGAATCTAATAACCGTCAGCTGTATAACCAGCTTCCCGTGATGATTCTTGCGATTTTCGGCAGTGCGGAGTTGCTCATCGGATTAAAAGAGAAAAAATGATTGTTCTTTTGTGCATGGATTCTCTATGATATAATGTTTTCGGAAACTTGCGTGTTTCGATTGGAAAGGATGTGTCTATGGAAATTCTGGAATTTAAACTGGTCGGAAATTCATTCGGAATTCCGGTGGATATTGTCAGAGAAATCATTCCTTATCAGAATCCGACACCTGTGCCGGACTCCAAACCCTGTGTGGAAGGGATTTTTATGCCGAGAGAGGTTGTCATTACGGCAATCGATCTGGCGGTTTATTTAAATCGCGGCAAAGCGGATTCGGACGGGCTGTTTGTGATCACAAATTATCATAATCTGGATATTGCATTTCATGTGGATGCGGCACTCGGAATTCACCGTGTGGAACAGGAGGAGATCGTAAAACTCGATAATACGCTCGGTGTGGATGCAAGACATATTGCAAAGGGAATTATCCGTAACGACGGCAGACTGATTATCGTTCTTGATTTTGATAAAATCATTGCAGAGCTGCAACCGGAGCTTCTGTCTGAGGAAGAAATGCAGGCCATCATGAATTCGTAAAATGACACATGGGGACGGGGATGTTGTGTCATTTTGCAATTACGATATCAGGGACAGATTAGAAACGGACGGATTATTATTAACTGAGAAAGTGAAATGGAGAGAGTAAGATGATTGCGGTTATAGATTATGATGCCGGGAATATGAAAAGCGTGGAAAAAGCATTGGATTATCTCGGAGCGGAATATACGGTAACTTCAGATCCCGAAGTTTTAAAACAGGCGGATAAGCTGATATTACCGGGGGTTGGTGCATTCGGCGATGCGATGGATGCCCTGAATCAATTTGGCTTAACAGAGGTGATTAAAAGCCTGGTGGCATCCGGAAAACCGATTCTCGGAATCTGTCTCGGAATGCAGTTGTTTTTCGAGGAAAGTGAAGAGTCTCCCGGAGTAAAAGGTCTTTCCCTGTTGCCCGGTAAAATTCTGAAATTTTCTTCAGAATACGGATTGAAAATTCCACAGATTGGCTGGAATTCTCTGGATTTTCCGAAAAAATCGAAATTATTTGAGGGAATTGAAGAAGGCAGTTATGTCTATTTTGTTCATTCCTACTATCTGAAAGCAGAGAATCCCGAAATAGTTGCCGCAACCTGTGAGTATGGAAATCATGTGCACGCGGCAGTAGAATGGAATAATATCTATGCCTGCCAGTTCCATCCGGAGAAAAGTTCCGATGTGGGACTTGCAATTTTAAAAAACTATATAGAAATCTGATTCGGGATGTAACCGTTTGGATGCGCCGATTTTATAATGAACGGTTAAAAGAAAAAACATTTTGATAAGAGGTTTGTATGCATACAAAAAGAATTATTCCCTGTCTGGATGTAAACGCAGGCAGAGTGGTAAAAGGAGTGAATTTCGTCAATTTAATCGATGCCGGAGACCCGGTTGAGGTGGCGAAAATCTATGATAAAGAAGGCGCCGATGAACTGGTTTTTCTTGATATTACAGCGTCAAGCGATGCCAGGGAAACGGTTGTTGATATGGTTAGAAGAGTTGCGGAAAATGTTTTTATTCCGTTCACGGTTGGCGGCGGAATCCGTACGGTGGATGATTTTAAAAGAATCCTGAGAGCGGGTGCAGATAAGGTTGCCGTCAATTCAGCGGCCATCATGAATCCGGATCTGATTTCGGAAGCGGCGGATAAATTCGGAAGCCAGTGCGTTGTGGTGGCAATCGATGCCAAGAGAAGAGAAGACGGAAGCGGATGGAATATTTTTAAAAACGGCGGAAGAATCGATATGGGGATTGATGCCGTGGAATGGGCGATGAAAGCCAACCGTCTGGGTGCCGGGGAGATTCTTTTAACATCCATGGACTGCGACGGAACCAAAAACGGATATGATTTGGAACTGACAAAATCCATTGCAGAAAATGTATCCGTTCCGGTAATTGCATCGGGAGGTGCCGGCAATATGGAGCATTTTTACGATGCACTTACTACCGGAGAAGCGGATGCTGCGCTTGCTGCAAGCCTTTTCCATTTTAAGGAACTGGAGATTAAGGAAGTAAAGAAATATCTCCGCGACAGAGGAATTTCCGTGCGGTTGTAAGGAATTACGTTTGCAGGGAATTGTATTTGTGAAATTACGTTTTATAGAAGAATTGTATTTATGAAATTACGTTTATAAGGAAAATCGGACGTTTGA
>CACZRH010000293.1 GCA_902783455.1 uncultured Lachnospiraceae bacterium
AAGAATCCGTTCACTCTTACTTCCAAGGAAGGTGACGGAAGCTATCAGGAATTCTTAAATAACGAGTCCAGATACACCCGTCTTGTAAAACCGTTCCCGGAAAGAGCTGAAAAACTCTTCGCAGAATCCGAAAAGGTTGCAAACGAGAGATATCAGCACTTACTGAAACTGGTTCAGCTTTACAGCTAACCCAATTCAGACGGTTTGAAAATTAACCGAAATAAAAAATGAAGGCCCCTGTGGAGAAATTCCACAGGGGCCTTTTGATTCACAGTGTGCGATAAATCTTCCGAGTTCGCTTGACCCGTAATTACAACTCTACTTCTTCTTTACGATTGAAAGCAACCACGAAACCAACATGCCAAGGGCAAACCAGATTGCCGTAACCACTATTGCACCGATTATAAACGACTGTCCCAAAACCGCTTTATGAAACCATCGTCCCGGAAAGATCACGGATGCAATTTCCCAGAAGCCGGCCCAGTCAGGAAGCTTGCAAAGCAGTCCTGACATTAAAGATGCCGCCAGAGAAACAACCGGTGCAATCAGCACAAGATTGGACAAATTTCCGGCCAGGGAACAAAATACAAGCGCTAATCCGGATGCTCCAAACGCATAGATTATATAGGCTGTAATCAGCAAAACAGGATTGTTCTTTGTCGGTTCCGCTACAAGAACAGGGATTAATCCGATTGTAGCAACACACAATCCCGGAAGGGATTGCATAAGAAACAAAAGTGCAATATTACAATTTTTTCCCATTGCTCTTTTAAGCAGCTTCCCACTGCCGTAATCGCACATCCATATTCCGCTGATCATCAGATAAAACAGAGATAATGCCGCATACCAGCGTATCCCCGAAAAGGATTCTTCCTCTTTTTCTTCTTCCGACACTTCACCAATCAGGTTCGGTACAATATTAATAAGCGAATCCCCGTTCCATACTTCTTCGGTCTGTTCATGAAAGGAACGAACCTCTTCTTCCTTCACACCTTCGATTTCCCGAAGTTTTTTTTCACCGTACGTTTCCAGCCAGACCTTCGTCGTATCATTCATAACAAATTCCGTAAAATTATCGAATTCATACTTATCGGACATAACCGTCACATCAACTAAAGAATCGATATTTTCATCCAGGATTTTTTGTGTAAAATCCGGTTTGATCACGACCATCCCCTGGGCTTTACTCTTTGCAATCGCTTTCAAAGCCTCTTCTTCGGTTGTCTCATAAAAGGTATATTCTTCTTCTTTTAATAAAATTGTGACAAGCTTCTCCCCAAGATTTCCCGAATCATTATTGATTACTGCTACCGGAATTTCGGAAACGTTCTCCGTTTTCCCTGCCGATGCCATATAAATGCAAACCAAAACAACAATCACAATTACAGACAGTGAGGAAACATCCATGAAAAGGGCTCTTGCTCTTCCCTTCAATACAGCTGCATAATTCATCCCCTTCTCCCCCTCTTCATATAAATGACAAAACCGGCTATGGCGAATACAAGAAATGAAATCAAAAGAATCAGCATATCCTGTGTATAACGTTCCGCAACATGCTGAAACATCGCATTTGAAAAAATACTGACACTTGCACGAAACGGCGAAATCCTCATAAGAAATGCCACAATCTTAGGAAGTCCCTGACTTTTGGATAAAAACAAAACACTTAAAACAGACAAAAATCCGAAATACAGACCTGCCCAAAGAGACGACTGTCCCTTCTTAAATAAGCAACCCAGTAATATTCCAAGCGCAGAAAATGTAAATGCCGTCAGAATTACAGCCGGCAAAACCGAAAATGCGAATTTGACCGGAACGCGCCTTATTACCCTTGCTATCGGATACATAATACTAAACGTGCAAAGTATTAATACCGCACCGGAAACCAGTCTGGCAAAATAATAGCCGGCTAAATTCTTAGACGGAATATTTCTTTTATGAAACAAATCGGAAATATCCTGATTGGTCAGATAAATAATCGGAAAAGATACAAAATAAGAACAAATCGTAAATAAAACCGCCATTCCAAACCGAAGCGGATAATCACCACCCGGATTAAAAATTCCGCTGCTTCCGATAATCTTTCCCCGATTCATATAGATTTTAAACAAACGCTCGGATCCCTCACTCCAGAGATCCAAAACCTTTTGAACCGAAACGCCGTGATCTAAAGCAATTTCACCTGCTATATAAACCATTCGGATTCCCTGTCCGAACACCGACAGACTGCTCTTCATATAGGTATAAAATACAAATGTTTCAAAGGCATGTTCTTTTGTATAATAAAAATCCAGATCCACTTTATTTCCGTTCATGGTATCCGTATACATATTAGACGGAATATAAAAGAAAGCGGAAACCTTTCCGTCTTCCACCAGGCGTTTTCCGGTGGGAACATCTTTCACCGGATAAACAACGGCTGCACCTTCACTCATTTCGGCACCGATAACAAGATCCATCATATTTCTGACGGATGGTGTTTCATCTTCATTTAAAAAAGCACAGGATACCTTTACCCCTTCTCCCGTGGCAAGCATCGGAGCAAGAAATGTTGCAAACAAAAGTAACGCAATAATCGGGGAAAAAACAGCAAGAATTGCAGTTTTTCCATGACCGAAAAGCCTTTTTATATCAAAAAAAATATAAGAAAACGGTTTCACTTATATAAAATATCCTCCGTTAAACATCCTTACTTCACAAAACGATTATCCGGCATGGAAACTTTGTTTCTTTTCCCATTTATATAATAATAATCGCTGTTTTTAATAAAATAATCCGACATGATTTTTTCAACGTCTTTCTGTGCTTTTTCAACCGAAGCCTTTGAATCTCCCAGATCCTTAATATAATACGGTCTCAGAATATTATAGTGAATGCATGGTTTATTTTTTCGAACAAGCCGGTAAAAACCTTTCGGTTTATGAAATGTAATTACGGTCGGAACCACCCATTTTGTGGATTGATGTGCAAAAATGAAAGCTCCCGGCAAAAGCGGTCTTATATGATCACAATAAGGAATCATGGCCGCTTCGGGATAAAATAAAATACGGTGTCCCTTCTTTATAATTTCCGGGGTCTCTTTATAAAACCGGATAAAATCGGGAGTCTCTTCCGGAATCGGTACGCCTCCATAAATTCGGATCAAAATCGATAACAATCCAAGACCGAGATTGGACTGAAGCACGGTAACATATAAGGATTTCGGATAAAATTCCGATAAAATAATCATCAGATCAACCGGGTATACATGATTGGAAACCACCACACAGGGAGGAAGATTTTTCAGATATTTTTTTCCTTTTACTTTCATCCCCCAGCAAAACACTTTTGGGAAAAAAAATACAATTGTCCCCCAAAACAGAAAAAAACGATGAATCATTTTATACCATATTCCCTTTTGGTATAACTTATAACCCGGACCGAGCTTCACTTTTTTAGGACGCCATCCCAGATCATATACATGCTCATTTTCGTTTGAAATATTACCGTTTTTTCTATCCATATAATTTACTTTACAGCAATCGTAAAAACTTTTACGGATTCATTGCATATTCGCTCTCTGAAATATTGTGCAGAATTTTCTTTAATATTATTTCTATATCAAATGCCAAATCAAAGTTTTCCTTTAGATGATTCTGTTTTATTTTTTCAAGAAATGTTTTTTTTATGGCTGAAAGATCAATATAATTAACATTTTGAAGATTGCATTCCGATAATCCCCATTCAATTAAAGCAGCACATTCCACATAATCCCGCATTGACCGGTCGCTTTGGAAGACTTTCTCATACAGCTGCATTGAGGGTTGTGTCATATCGCCGGCAGAAGCACTATTGTCTTCCTGAAAACATGATACAGCCCCCTTACCCCCGGAAGTATTTGGAAGAGGATGCAGATTCATTGCTTCTGCAATTTTTTCGAACAGTATATACTGACCATCTGCATTCGGATGAAAGTCACCCTTTAAAACACAGCATGACAGACAAGAAACATCAATATAGTGAACGTTTGCATACCCCTGGCATGCATTCTCAATTTCTTTGTTAAACTTCCTGATGATATTTCCGGCAACAAGATGAAGAAAAAAATGATCTGACGGCAGATACAGCCCCATGACATAAACTGATGCATTCGAATTACAATCCAGAATGGTTTGCAGATTTTCATTCACATGATTCCCGATTGTTTTTGTTTCTTCTTTAAAATGTGTGGCAATGTCGATGCATTTTTTCAAAGTTAACGTTTCAGGAGAAAAGTCAAAATAATAGAATATATCGTTTGCCACACAGCTGTACAGAATTACCGGGCATGCTTTACTGCTGACATAATCATAAACGGACCTGTTTTCCAGTTCCGAATCTTTTGAATATTTTAAATCATTCTTTATATGTTCCGGATATTTATGACGCATTAAATCCAAGGAATAGTTTTGAATGCAATTAAACTCTCCAATGGTGATGCGATTATTGAATACCCCGTTTAACTGCCATGTTTTATTCACATAAAGATTAAAAAGATTTAACGAACTCCCCAGTTTATTCTGCTTCCTTAAATCCTTTTCCAGATAATCCATGAAACTGTTCTCTACAAAAGGACTATACGGAACTCCGTAACTATCCATTAATCCGATTAAATCAACTTTGGACTCACAGGTAATATGTATTTTTTCGGATAAATATCGGGCTGCTTCCCTTTTCAGTCTCATATACCGTGACGTCCTTTAAAAACAGTTTTTGCTTCACCTAAACAAAACTGCCTCCGTTAATTGTCAACTTGCGGTCCATAAGCGGCAACAGAATGGTCGGGTTATGTTCCGTAAAAAGAATCCCCCGCCCATTCTCTTTTTCTTTTTCCAGCAGATGCTTTATGCATTGTCCACCATACTCATCAATCCCCGCAAGCGGTTCATCCATCAGAATATAATCATAATTTCCCATAAGGGCCACTGCAAGATTTACCCGCCTTCTCTGACCTCCGGAGAGACGGTCTGCCCTCTTCTTTTTGAAACTGTCCATATCAAGTTCACGAATCAGATACTCTGCCCTGTCTTTATTATCCTTCCCCTTCAGAGAAGACCAGGAATACAGATTCTCTAAAACCGTTAATTCTTCAAAAAGAACGATATCCTGCGGAGCAAAGGCAATTTTTTCCTTTGCCTTTTTCCCCGACAGTCCATCCACTTTCACATCTCCCTCATCGGGTTTTGTAATCATGGAAAGCATTCCGAGAAGTGTACTTTTTCCGCTTCCGTTCGGGCCTAAAAGCACCACGGTCTCTCCCATTTCCAGTGTCAGGGACACGTGATTCACGGCAACAAAACTCCCGTATTTTTTTACAAGAGCATTTGCTTCTATCATTGTAAACTCTCCATCATTCCGTTTCTGAAAATCAGTGCATACATTTCCGCCAGACGAACAACGGAATTATTAACTGCCGGAATATCCTCTTCTTCTTTAATCTTTATGGTTTCTTTCAACTCTTCCAATGATGCACAGTCTATTCCGGAACCTTCGATAAATTCGGGCGGTGTGATTTTATTCATATCCAGATTTCCTCTGGCAACCTCGGTTGTAATCGTATAGACGGAAGATCCGGAAGTAATGGTAGTAACGCTCATACCATTTCCCATAAGAACCGTCTCTTCTATGGTTCCGGTTATCTTACCGTCTTCATCCAGCGGAATATCGGAACCCTCCTCTCTTTCCGGAGTATAGGTGATGGTACCCTTTACTTCTCTGTTATTTCCGAGAATGTATCCCTTCTTTTCTATGAGCAGTGAATCACCTCCGTTGTCATATTCCGTCGTATACTGGTACTGACCGATTCCCGCAGACAGAACACTGTCCGCATAAATCGTGGTTTCGCCATCGGATGTACTGCTTACATAAAGCTCTTTTTCTTTTCCTTTTTCATAGAACGAAATTTCATAATTATAAATTTCACCGGATAAATCGGCATCCAGTCTTACAATGACAGGTTTTTTCTTATAGGAATATGTCTTCACCGTAAGTTCCAGATTACCGCCGTTTTGCTGATAACTCTCACAAAGATCTTCAAAGAGATCGATTTGCTCTTTCTGCTCTTCATTTTCCGTTTCTGCCGCAATCAAATCGCTGATTCCATTAATCAGATTCATTGCCTGGTCATTATCAACAGTCACGCTGATTACATTACAACTCTTTATTTCTCCGAGAATCTTCGCATCTTCTTTGGATTTTTCAAACTGCTTTTTATCAATATCCGAAACAGCATTGAGATTAAAATTCTTTAACGCCTCTTTCCAATCCTTTTCTTCTTCTTTGGATTTGCCGAGAATCATAAGTGCATACCGGTCAACCGCGCCTAATGATTTATAATTATTTACACTGTCAGAATCAAGCTGATAACGTACCATGGGATAGGTCGCACCCATCGGGGAAAAGATAAAATCATTTCCGTTAAAATAGACTCCGCTACTGCCGACAGGCGTGCCACCGGAGGTAATTGTAAAATCATATGCGGCATTCCCTTTTTCTTTATCATAACTGTATGACTGCACCAGTTCCAAATCTTCGTATTCACCGGCTTCCGCTGCCTGAATGGAAGTCGTCGTGGTTGTTGTATGGGAATTATTTGTATCATCTACGGTAAGATGAAGAACGGATTCTACCGGAGACATTCCTATATTCGGAAGCTCTCCGTTAATATTTTCAAATACTTTCACTACATTTTCCGCAAACAGTTTCTTCGGACTCTTTAATACACCCGAAGCAATAACAGCAACTATAATACCCACAAAAATAATTGCCGCCGCAAGGATTCCGATTACGATTCCCACAATGCCCTTTTTCTTCTTTTTC
>CACZRH010000294.1 GCA_902783455.1 uncultured Lachnospiraceae bacterium
GAAACCTTTGTAGTTACGAACCAGCATCTGGGATTCAACCTGCTGTGCGGTTTCGATGACTACGCTGACAACGATGATGATACTGGTCCCACCGAAGGAAAGTGACAAACCGAAGATTCCGCTGAATACATACGGAATAACTGCCACAACGGTAAGTCCTACGGCACCGATAAAGATAATGTAATTCAGTGCGGTATTTAAATACTCGCTGGTCGGCTTACCGGGACGAATACCCGGAACAAATCCGCCTGCTTTCTTTAAGTTGTTCGCAATCTCTACCGGATTAAAGGTAATGGATGTATAGAAATAAGCAAAAAATACAACCAGTGCCACATAAACCAGAATACCAACCGTGTACTTCATGTCGGAAAGATTGAACCAGTGCTGTGAATTCAGATATTTCAAAACTTCCGACCACCAGCCCGTTCCTTTGTATCCAACCATGTTGGAAATAATAAGAGGGAACTGTAATAAGCTGGCTGCAAAGATGACGGGAATAACACCTGCGGTGTTAACTCTTACGGGAATATGAGTGGAATTTCCGCCCATCATTTTATTTCCCTGAATCTTCTTCGCATACTGAATGGGAATCTTACGCACGGCATCACTTAACAGAATAACCAGAATGATAAGTCCCAATACAGCTATAATAATCAATACTGAACTTAAAATTGCGGATGCAACGGATTTTCCTTTCACGAATTTTTCATAAAGGTTTACTGCATCCTGAGGGAACGTGGAAATAATATTGATGACAAGGACAATGGATATACCGTTTCCTACGCCGTTTTCCGTAATTCGTTCACCTAACCACATAAGGAAAGCCGAACCTGCAGTCATTGCCGCAATCACGCAGATAATACCGAGTGCATTCCGGTAATTCTCCATGAGCAGTCCCTTATAACCGATTGCCATTGCTCCGGACTCAATGAGTGCCAGTGCAACCGTAAGGTATCTTGTGATGGCTGCGATTTTTTTACGACCGTCTTCACCGTCACGCTGCATCTCCTCCAAGGGAGGGATTGCAATCGTCAAAAGCTGCATAACGATGGACGATGTAATGTACGGGGTAATACCGAGTGCCAGGATGGACATTCTTTCCAGTGAACCACCGGTGATTGCCATCAGGATTCCGCCGTCTCCGCCGCCAAGGATCTGCTCCATCAGGGCTTTGATCTGCGTCGGGTCAACACCCGGAATGGGAATCTGACTGCCGACACGAATAACAACCATCATCAAAAGCGTGTATAACAACTTCTTTCGGATTTCCTTGATCTTAAAAGCATTAATAAATGTTTTAAACACTAGATCACCTCTGCTGTTCCGCCTGCGGCTTCAATCTTCTCCTTTGCAGTTTCAGAAAATGCGTTAACTTTTACGGTAAGCTTCTTGGTAAGTTCGCCATTGCCTAAAATCTTAACGCCGTCAACCGTCTGAATACCGGTATTGATGTTCTTAATGATGCCTTTTTCAATCAGGCTGTCAATTGTAACGGTATCGCCGTTTTCGTATTTCTTCTCAAGAACGGATACATTGATTGCAATGACTTCCTTGGTATTTCTGTTCTTGAATCCCCTCTTCGGGATACGTCTGTAAAGGGGCATCTGGCCACCTTCAAATCCGATTCTGGGAGCACCGCTACGAGCCTTCTGACCCTTGTGTCCCTTACCTGCGGTCTTTCCGTTTCCGGATGCATGACCACGACCGCGTCTGAAATTATTGCTGTGCTTGGACCCTTCAGCAGGGCTTAAATTCGATAAATCCATTTGTGGATCTCCTTTCTTTGCTTCAAATCGCCCGGTAAAGCGTTACCGGACTCGCATTTTACCTGCAGAGCGGTTTTCCGGTACAATGTACCGGTCAACCGGTTTCTGATTCTTATTCGGTAACTTTCAGCATGTAACCAACCTGCTGAATCTGTCCTCTCGTTGCCGCATTGTCAGGCAACTCAACAACTTTATGCATTTTGGTAAGACCCATGGCTTCCAATGTCTTTTTGTGCTTCGGAACTGCACCGATGGGAGACTTTACCAATTCAATTTTTAATGTTTTGTCTGCCATTTTATGACTCCTTTCGTTATCCAACCTGATTAAGCAATAACATCATCTACGGACTTGCCGCGTTTTCTGGCAACTTCTTCAGGGCTCTTAACCTTGCTTAAGCCTTCGATGGTTGCCATGACAACATTCTGCTTATTATTGGATCCCAGGGATTTGGTACGGATATTCTTGATTCCGGCAAGCTCGCATACAACACGGGCAGGACCGCCGGCGATGATACCGGTACCTTCGGGTGCACGCTTCAGTAAAACGTTTGCTGAACCGTATTTTCCAACATAATCATGTGTTACGGAATTGTTATCATCCAAGGCAATTTCTACAAGATGCTTCAGTGCATCTTCTTTTCCCTTACGGATTGCTTCGGGAATTTCCACTGCTTTTCCGAGGCCTGCTCCTACATGACCATTCTCGTCACCTACAACAACAAGTGCTGTAAAACGCATGTTACGACCACCCTTAACGGTCTTCGTTACACGCTTGATGGTAACGACTTTATCCTTGATTTCTCCCAAGCTTGAAGGATCGATAATATTACGCTGCATTATTTGTCTCCTCCCTTTCCTTAAAACTCAAGACCGGCTTCTCTGGCTGCATCTGCCAAAGCTGCGATCTTTCCCTGATATATAAAGCCGCCTCTGTCGAAAACAACTGTTGTAATTCCCTTATCAAGCGCTTTCTTTGCAATTACTTTTCCAAGATATGCTGCTGCGTCAACGTTATTGGTTTTCTCAAGTTCAGCCTTAACATCCTTATCCAGGGTGGAAGCTGCAACTAAAGTGTTTCCAACGGTATCGTCGATAATCTGAGCATACATATGATTATTGCTGCGAAAAACTGCTAAGCGGGGTCTTTCGGGCGTACCGTGAAAACGGTTACGAATTTTTTTGTGTTTCTTAACACGAATTTCCTGTCTGGACTCTTTACTAACCA
>CACZRH010000295.1 GCA_902783455.1 uncultured Lachnospiraceae bacterium
CCCAAGTGTCATAATCAGCAGTTTCCGGTGTAAACATATTTTAGATATTCTTCAGCGACATCTTTTAGATGATAGATGAGTGCAACATTTGTTGCACTCCGGTCCGTCATGTGAAAGCGGGGGAAGAAACGGGAAATATGAAGCGGGATTTCATTTCCGATTGTCCGGCCGTTTTGATCTTTCAACTCGGATATCCAGGAACAGATCCGGCGCATTTCCTCTTCGGTATCGTTTTCGTATGGTACTACAAGTGTAGTTAATTCGACATGGCAGGAGGCTGCCGCTTTTTCGATGAAACGAAGTGTCATGTTCAGATTGCCGCCGAGGGTTTTATTATAATACTTTTCGGTAAAACCCTTTAAATCGATATTCATTGCATCAATGTCGGGAAGAATTTCTTCCAAAACCGATAACTCAGCGGTTCCGTTCGTGACCAAAACATTAAAAAGACCTTCTTTATGTGCGAGGCGTGCACAGTCACGGACATATTCATAGCTGACAAGCGGCTCGTTATAGGTATAAGCGATTCCGATATTTTGATTTGTTTCGTGATATTCCAGGGCGATTTGGACAAGCTCTTCAGGGGAAACATAACGGGATTTTTCCGCATAATAGAAAACATCATCGGACCATGAGATGGAGTCGTTTTGACAAAACGGACAGCGCAGATTGCATCCGAAACTTCCGACGGATAGGATCCTGGAACCCGGATGGAAATGGTAAAGAGGTTTTTTCTCGATGGGATCCAGTGCCAGTGAGGAAATTTTTCCGTAATTGGCCGGAATAATTCTTCCGTTTTTACAGCTTCTTGCACCGCAAAAACCGAGAGTGTTTTCTTTTATTTCACAATGCCTGAAGCAGACTTCGCATTTTGCCATTTTCTACCTCCTTTTTCCTTGTTGACTGCCTGTTTTAAGTATTCCATAAACAATTCTTAAATAATTATACATAAAAACCGAAACGAATGCACATCGTTCAAAAACGGAATTATTGAGAACCCGTTATTGGTCTTTGAATGAATTTATGGTAAAATATAATGGAATATGGTCAGAAATGAAACGGCAAATGAATTACCGGAGTATTCCCGGTTTTGAAGCAGTGTTAGAAGCAGTGCAATTTAGAAGTAATACGATTTATAAGCAATGTTTTTGAGGGAATGTTTTTGATGGATTCTGATTTTTTAACGAATTCCGAAATAAAGATAACGGTCATTAAGTGCAAACGAAAGACTGTTTCGATGCATGTCAAACAGGATTCGGAAGTGGTAGTAAGAGCACCGCTTCGAATGAGCAATAAGGAAATTGAGGATTTTATTCAAAAAAATAAATCCTGGTTGGAAAAGCAGCTTTTAAAGGTAAGGCAACAGGCCATAAAGGATGAAACCATTCCGAAGCTTTCCGATACGGAATTGAATCATCTGGTCAGAGTTGCACAAAGGAAAATTCCGGAACGGGTTGCATACTATGCACCTTTAGTCGGGACGGACTATAAACGAATCACAATTCGTAAACAGCATACCAGATGGGGGAGCTGTTCCAAGACGGGAAATCTGAATTTTAATGTGCTTTTACTGCTTGCACCGCCGGAAGTATTGGATAGTGTGGTAGTGCATGAATTGTGCCACAGACTGGAGATGAATCATTCTCCGAAATTTTATGAGCATGTTTACCGGGTTTTTCCGGATTACGACAGATGTGACAGGTGGCTGAAAGAAAACGGGAAGACATTGCTTCACAGGCTGCCGCCACAGTAGACATTTGCCGTTTAAAAGGTTTGGAAATCGAGTGAAACACGGAAGATGCCTGCAGGATAAAGAGTTCAAAATGTGAACGGGGAGTACCGATGTATACGGTTCAGGATGATATAAAAAACAATTCCATAAAGCCGGCTTATCTTTTGTTTGGAGATGAACAGTATCTTGTTTTATTTTACCGAAACAGTCTGGTGGAAGCCATTTTTCATAAAAAACCGGAAGAACTGTCCGGTGATATGAATTTTGCCAGATTTGCCGGTAGCGGGATCAACCTAAAGGAAGTGGCGGAAAGTGCGAGAACCCTGCCTTTTTTTGCGGAGCGAAGAGTTATTCTTATCGATAATTCCGGCTGGTTTGAAAAATCATCGGAGGAGGTTGCACAGTTTATCCGTGAGATTCCGGAAAGTACCTGTGTGATTTTTTCGGAACGAAGCGTGGATAAGAGGACATCGACCTATAAGGCAATTTCAAAGGCAGGACGAATTGATGAATTCCCGGAACAGAAGGTGGAAGATCTGCAGCAGTGGGTCAGTGCGAAGCTGAATGCCAGCCATCAGAAAATTACCAAAGGGGCGGTTGATACACTGATTCGATCCACAGGTCCGGATATGGTTGCGTTGTCGACGGAACTTGAAAAACTCTGCGCATATTGCATGGATAAGGAGTTTATTGCAAAAGAGGATGTGGAAGCACTCTGCCATGTGCAGGCTACGGACCGGGTGTTTGACATGATTCAGTTTATGGCTACCAGGAAACGGAAAGAAGCACTGCTTTTATACTATGATCTTTTGGAACTGCGTGAGCCACCGTCAAGAATTCTTTCGTTAATGGAACGGCAGTTCCGAATTCTGATAGCGGTTAAGAATTTACGCAATAAAGGTCTTGACAAACAGAAGATTGCCGAGAGAATTCAAATTCAACCGTTTGTGGCGGGGAAGTGTATTACGCAGGCTTCCTATTTCAAAAAAGAGGATCTGGTTCAGGCATTAAAGGATGCAGCTGAATTTGACAGGCAAAGTAAATTGGGCGGCATTTCGGATCGCATGGCGGTGGAGCTTTTTATCGTGAAATATTCCGAAGCGGATGAATAGATATTTGTTCTAAAAAGACGAAAGAAATATTTTTTGATTGCAATCAATAATATAACTACAAATGTAGTATAAATGAGGGAAAAACATGGATTATGAAATGAAACCGGGAGATGTGTATAAGCATTTCAAAGGAAACCACTATGAAATTGTAGCCGTTGCGGAGGACTGCGAAGACGGGAGTCCGCAGGTGGTGTACAAGGCATTGTATCCACCTTATAAGATTTACGTCAGACCGTATTTTGATTTCGTGGAAGAACTCGATTCAAACAAATATCCGAAAGCGGAACAGAAGCACCGGTTTGAAAAAGCTGAGATTGTTGCGGGAGAACGTAAATTTTTCGGCAATCTGCCCGGGAGCGGACAACAAGGCGGACCAACATTTGCCCAGAAGGAAGCTGAAGAAGAATCGGATATTCAGGTATCAAACGCATCAGGAAAAGAACGTGCCGTAGATGAAAAGCTTTTGTTATTCTTAAGCGGGAATACGTTTGAGGAACAGATTTCGGTTCTTAAGGAAATGAAAGGACGGATTACCGGGGAAATGTTTGCGGTAATGTTTGCTTCTCTGGATTTCCCGATGCCGAAGGGCAATGAAGAGGATTGCTACAATGCACTTATGAAACGCCTTGAAACCATGCATGAATTCGACGGAAAGAGGTTTCGTATATGATGAATACGGAAGAGATAAGTGCTCTTCTTGACTGGTATGAATCGGCAAAACGGGATCTGCCATGGAGAAAGACGCAGGATTCCTACAGAATCTGGGTTTCCGAAATCATGCTCCAGCAAACAAGGGTGGAAGCCGTCAAACCGTATTATGCCGCATTTCTGGATAAGTATCCGGATGTAAGTGCACTGGCAGATGCCAGGGAAGATGACCTGATTCGAATCTGGGAAGGACTCGGATATTATTCCAGAGTCCGGAATATGCATAAGGCAGCTATGGATGTGAAGGAAAACCATGGCGGCCTTTTTCCTGTTTCTTATGAGGTTTTACTTACACTTCCGGGAATCGGAGAGTATACTGCGGGAGCGGTTTCTTCGATTGCGGGAGGGGAAAACGTACCGGCAGTGGATGGCAATGTGCTTCGTGTTTATACAAGGCTTACGGCGGATGCGGAAGAAGTTACGAATCCGAAAGTGGTGAAGCGGATTCGCAGAGAGTTGAAAGAGGCAATGGATAAGGCGGCAGGAAATCCGGACATGAATTCGGGCAACTATTCACCCGGGAAATTTAATTCGGCGATGATGGAACTCGGTGCAACAATTTGCCTTCCGAACGGAGACCCGAAATGCTCCGGATGTCCGCTTGGAACGTATTGCCTGGCATACAGAAATAATGCCATGACGGAGTTCCCGAAAAAGAGTGCGAAAACTCCACGGAAAATTGAAAAGCGGACGATTTTTATCATGGAGTCCACCGGCGGCATTGCACTTAGAAAACGCCCGGATAAGGGACTGCTTGCCGGTATGTACGAATTTCCCGGCATAAACGGTCACCTTGATCAAAAGCAGGCAAAGAAGTTCCTTTCGGATTTGGGCTATCATCCGGTGAAAATTACCCGGATTGAGGATGCAAAGCATATTTTTTCCCATATTGAATGGCATATGCGGGCCTATTATGCCGTGATTGACGAGATTACCGACCCGGTAAAAGAAGACGAAGCCAATCGCATCCGGTTCGTGACAAAGAAAGAGCGGGCAGACGGATATGCGCTGCCGTCGGCTTTTTCAGCATATAAGAAGTATTTTTAAGCATTTTAAAGACCGGCAGGAAC
>CACZRH010000296.1 GCA_902783455.1 uncultured Lachnospiraceae bacterium
GCGGAATAAGGTCCGCTAAAATACTGGTCAGAAGGATTACCCAGCAGGACAGGGCGGTGAACTTTTTGCCGATGAATCGGAATCCGATATAGATGGGGATGGCATTGAGGGCAATATTAATCAGAGTATAAGGAAGTTTTAAATGGAAAAATTTATCGGCGGCTTCCTGCAGCAGAAGAGTAAGACCACTGGCTCCGCCGGGGAGCAGACCGCCGGTATGCACAAAAGTTTTGATGTCGATGGCCATAAGAAAAGATGCCAGGGAAATACAGATGATGCGCCAAATCATATTACCCTGCATTTTGAAAAAAGCATTTTTCGCTTGAACTTCAGGATCTTTCAGTACCCCCTTGATGGAATTGCTTTTTTCCTCGGGGGAATTGTTTGGTTTTTGTTTGGAAGGGGCCATAGGAAACTCCTTTCTGTCTGACTCTAATCCCGTAAAATGCATATCTGCTTCAGTCAGCATCACATATATATTGTACTAAATTTGTGGCGGAAAATAAACGTCATTGAGGGATTTTTCTGACGAAAAAGGGCTGTACTTTCGTACAGCCCTCAAAGCCCTATCCGGTTTTGTGTGTTTCGTTCATAAGTGGATCATTCAAAATGATCGGAATCATTCATTTGCTTTGCAATTAACCCATGTTTACAACTACGTTGTACTCGGTTTTGCCTTCTACGTAAGGAATGATGGTTCCTTCAACTGCCTCGCCGTCAACAACCAGGGAGGTAACACCCTTGCAAACGTGGTTCGGGTTTTTAACGGTGATGTTGTAGGTGGCGCCGCGGAACTTACGGGTAGCAGTGAAGCCGTCCCACTCGTGAGGAATGGAAGGATCCAGCTTTAAGCCGTCAAAGTCGGGCTGTACACCCAGAATATACTGGGAAATGGCAACCATATTCCATGCAGCGGTACCGGTAAGCCAGGAGTTCTTGCCCTGACCGAAGTTCTTACCGGTCTGTCCGATATCGGCACCTGCATCCTTACCACCGATCATCTGACCGTATACATAGGGCTCGGTTTTATGAATATCGGAGGTTTCTTCGGTAAATGCCGGAGCAATTTCGGAATAGTATTTGAATGCCTGATCACCCTGTCCTGCATAAGCAGCGGCACAGATAATCCATGCATTGTTATGTGTGAAAATACCCGCATTTTCTTTATATCCGCCGGGATAGGTGGAAATCTCGCCATACTGAATGTAGTACTTGGTGTATGCGGGGTTATTTAATACGAGACCGAATTTGGTGTTCAGTCTTTCGTCGATAGCGGCTAAAGTCTTAAGGTCTGCACCCTGATCCTTGCCAACATCGGACATAATAGCGAAGCCCTGAGGCTCGATGAAGATTTGTCCTTCTTCACATTCCTTGGATCCCATTTTTTCGCCGTTTGCATCATATGCACGAAGGAACCAGTCGCCGTCCCATGCGGATTCCATAATGTTCTTCTTCATCTTGTCGATTTCTTCCTGAGCCTTTGCAGCTTCATCATCCTTGCCAAGATGTTTTAAAATCTCAACATAGTTCGGTCCTGCATAAGTGAAGAGTGCAGCAACCATTACGGATTCTGCAATCTTGGAATATCCGCCTTCTGCAGCAAACTTCGGATTGGTATAGGTCTGGAAGGATTCGCCGGGTGTATCGGAGAAACATGATAAGTTGATGCAGTCATTCCAGTCTGCACGCATTGCAAGAGGAAGACCATGAGGTCCTAAATTGTTTACAATACGATAGAAGGATACTTTCAGGTGATCCAGCATCGGCTGTGCAACGGACATATCATTATCATAAGGAGTCATTACATCAAGAATGCTCCAGTCGCCGGTTTCTTTAATATATGCGGAAACGGAAAGGATAAGCCATAAGGGATCGTCGGAGAAATCGCCGCCGATATCGGCATTACCCTTCTTGGTAAGCGGAGAGTACTGATGATAGCATCCGCCATCCGGGAACTGCGTGGAAGCGATATCAATGATACGCTCTTTTGCTCTGTCGGGAATCTGATGTACAAATCCCAAAACATCCTGGTTAGAATCACGGAATCCCATACCACGTCCGATACCGGACTCAAAATAGGAAGCAGAACGGGAAAGGTTAAAGGTAACCATGCACTGATACTGATTCCAGATATTCACCATACGGTCTACCTTGTCATCAGGAGTGGTAACGGTGAAGATGCCGAGAAGTTTATCCCAGTAAGCTTTGAGTTCTTTCATGCCGTCTTCGAATTTCTCGGGCGTATTGTATTTTTCAATCATTGCTTTGGCTTTTACCTTATTAATGGTCTTGCCGTCCGCTTCGAATTTCTGATCTACAGGCATTTCAACATAGCCGAGAACGAATACCAAAGTTTTGGATTCGCCGGGAGCAAGGGTAATCTTCTTATAATGAGAAGCGATCGGTGCCCAGCCGTCTGCGAAGGAGTTCGTTGCCTTGTTTGCGATAACTGCTTCGGGATTGTTAAATCCGTTGTAAAGACCGATGAAGGAATCTCTGTCGGTATCGTATCCGTCGATGGTATCGTTTACGGA
>CACZRH010000297.1 GCA_902783455.1 uncultured Lachnospiraceae bacterium
ACATGCGCATACACATCGTATTCTGTTTTACAGATACTGTTTGCAAATTCATTGCTTTTCTCCTTCGTTTGATGTTTTGAATTATATGTCCATTCGCCTACTATGTCAATAGGTTGTGATAAATTTTTTTTATAGCAAACTTAATTTTGTATTTCTCAGATGAAAAATACTTTCCCACTACTTCACCCGAAACAGTCTCGGGGCGAATTTATAAACAAGAAAATCCGCCAGAAAAATATACCCGACAGAAATTACCACCCCGGCAAGACACAGAATCCAAGCAGGAATCGGAAGAATCATAATTAACGTTACGACCGCTCCCATTAAAAAACCAAGGAATCCGTACCAGCCCGATTTCACCGTAAAATCGGCGGAATATGGTTGCAGTAGATAATACAGTGCCAGGTGCCGAACGGAGAAAAATACCAGCGCAGGAAAAAGCAGTAAAACACTCCAAAGATACTGCAGGAAATAATCCTGTCCGCCCGTAATCGCCAAAACCACTATGCTGTAGATGGCAATCAAAATCGCCGGCAGAAGATTGTATTTTATCACCGAAACAAGCCTCAGCCGGAACATTTTCCGGATTGAAGAAGGCGTTTTATAAAATGCAAATGACAGCATCGCAGCATCGCAGTTTGCAAACATCGCATGCGCCATCGAGGAACCGGAATTGATACAGTAAAGAATAAATAAGAAAAACCCGGGATGCCTTGAGAAAACAAACCTCACTACAGACTCCGACGGATCGTAGAATTTTATTTCATATCGAAGGAGCATACTGACAAGCGCAATCGCGCCGATAATAAAAAGGGATGTTATAATCAGCCTTACCAGAAACACTTTTTTATGCCTTTCAAAAAAGAGCTCGTTCAAAAAACGATATCCTTTTGCTTCAATTCGAATGTCCGTATTCCGGCTGAATTTCACTTCATTTCTTTGTCTGATTTCTTTCTTTGCAGCCTGCTTTGTAATCTCGCTTCTGGTCTGTTCCGCAAAAAGTGCGGTCCGATAAAGACCGTATGGAAATCTTTTCATCAAAAGGATTCCCGGAACTATGGAAATCACTGCCAGAAGATATATAACCACCGAAAGCGGAAACAGATTGAAATAGAAAAATAGTGGCATGCTAAACAGACCTGCAAAAAACACGATGCTGAAAAACACACCGTTTAAAATGTCATTTCCCACTATGGAAACCGGCATTCCTTTTTTCGTCATTTTTCTTCCTGCTGCCTGCTTCGCCGCATAAACGGACATCTGAATACCAAGCGTCGAGGCTTTGAATCCGACTCCGGCTACCGGAATTAAAATCGCCAAATACCATGGAACGCCTGCTAAAATAGCTGTCGGAATTCCGAAAAATGTATGCCCAAAAACAACGGTTATCACATTATAAAGAAAACGCGCCTGAATAAACCGCTTCGCGTCCATGCCCATATAGAAAACCGCATATTTTACTTCCGTGGAAATTCGAAAGATATTATAGAAAAATACTCCCATCAGGGAAATAATCAGAAATACATATAGATAAATTCCCCGCGCATCGTAGATTTTCAAAGACCCGATTGCAGCGGAGGCAACAAACAAAAATCCGAACATGCAAAGCTGTCCGAAAAAAGCCTTAAAAATCTCTGAAATAACGGAAGGAATCAACGCCAGAATCTTGATGATTCGAATCCCGTGAATCCGCGCACTGATGTTTTTTCCGATGATTGGAATATGCCTGATTCCGTTTAGAATTTCATTGATATTGATTGTATTTCGAAGGCTCAGAATGATTCCAAGCGTACTAAGCATTGTCCGCATCTTTCAAAGCCTCTATGATTTTTGTCTTAAAATTCTCGTTGTCCAGATTTGCCTTATCAACCGGCTCCAGTCGCCCGTGATTTAAAAGAATGATTTCATCGCATAAATCCAGCGCAATATCCAGAATATGCGTGGAAAAAATGACAACCCTGCCTTCCTTCTGGCTTCTTAAGATATCCTTCATCTCTTCGGCAACCACAACGTCAAGCGAAGTCAGCGGCTCATCCAAAAGCATCAGACGCGGTGCCGCCACAATGTTTATCAGCATCTGCATTTTATTTCTGGTTCCGTGCGAATACTCCTTCATCAGGCAGTCACGCATATCTTCGGGAATCCTCACATAATCCATGTATTCATCAATGGATTTCGGATTCATAATTCCGTCTGCATGGATATCCATAAAAAATCGCAGAAATTCACGTCCCGTCATAAAATCGGGGACGGTCGGAGTGGATAAAACATATCCGATATCCGCTGCCTGAAGCGGTGTGTTCTGATCGCCCTCCCGAAAATAAAAACTGCCTGAATTAACTTCCGTATCGCTGTTCAGACAGTTAAACAGGGTGGTCTTGCCGGCGCCGTTTCGTCCGAGCAGACCATATATTCTGCCTTCCTCAAATGCAAAATCAACATCGGTCAAAACCTGATGTCT
>CACZRH010000298.1 GCA_902783455.1 uncultured Lachnospiraceae bacterium
TATCCGGTATTGTCGTATCCGCCGTTATCGTATCCGGTATTATCGTATCCGCCGTTATCATATCCGGTATTATCGTATCCGGTATTATCGTATCCGCCGTTATCATATCCGGTATTATCGTATCCGCCGTTATCGTATCCGGTATTATCGTATCCGGTATTGTCGTATCCGCCGTTATCATATCCGGTATTGTCGTATCCGCCGTTATCGTATCCGGTATTGTCGTATCCGCCGTTATCATATCCCGCATTGGAATAGGACTGTTCCGTATAGGAAGGTGCCGCATAGGACGGCTCTTCATAAACCGGCTGCGGTTCGCTCTTCGGCTCTTCTTTCATAAAGACAGGCGCCGTATGGGCATTCATTCTTTCTTTATAATCAGGGTCCGTCATATCAATCGGATCATCCAGGAAAGATTCCTTCATGCCATAGCTGATATTCGGGGCGGTACTTCTCGGAGTAAACAGGGATGTAATGGAAGGATCCGGCTTATGTTCTTCATGGAACACGTCCTTAACAGGTCTTTCTTCTTCCTCATCCAGCATTACGGGTTCTTTTCCGTAATTTAAGTTTGCAGCTGTACTTCTCGGAGTAAACAGCGTGGAACCATGAGGCAGTTCCGTCTTTTCATGCGCTTCATTCGCCTCATGTGCTTCCGTGGAGTAGCCCGGAGTAAAATACTCCATATTCGGTGCGGTACTTCTCGGAGTAAAGAGCGTCGAACCGGTAGAAAGGGATTCTCTTTCATGTGCTTCATGCTCTTCCGAGGAATAACCGGGTGAAAAATATTCCATATTCGGTGCGGTGCTTCTCGGATGGAACAGCGTGGAACCGGACGATGATGACGATTCTGTCTTCGGTGCACCTTTTACGAATTTCGCACTTCCCGCCGATGAATAATCCACTTTTTCCTGTGTCGTCTTCCTGCTCATGATAGCGGAATTCGATTCTATTGTAGAAGAATAGGACTGTGTGGGCGCATTGTAAGAAGTCGGAACATCCTGCTCATAACGCTGTGTTTCTCTCTGCCCGTAAGTAGTCTGGGAATAATCAATTGACTGTGAATAGCTCTGCGTCGCCGGCTGTTCGTACTGTGCTGCCGGCTGCTCATACCGCGGAGCGGAAGGCTGTTCATATGTCGGAGCACTCTGTTCATACTGCGGTGCAGCAGGCGCTTCGTATGCCGGTGCAGCCGGTGTTGCAGGTGCAACAGGCGCAGTCTGACGAGGTGAATAAGCAGAAGGCGCCGGTGCCGGTGCAGGCTGCGAATAAGAAGAAGTCTGCACTGCCGGTTGCGAAGGCTGTACGGGCGCTTCGTTTGTTTCCGTTTTGTCGTATCTCGGAGTTTTCTTCGTAAAGGACATCTTTGACTTCGGCTTGAAATTATCCAGATCATCCATTTCATTGGATGCTCCGAATCCGCCTGCGCCGCCCTTTCCGGATTTTTTTCTCATATTCTTTAAGTTAATGGAGGTAAGACCTTCATTCTGTCGTTTTGTTCTCTTAACACGAATTAAAACATAAATTCCGGCAGCTGCCGCAACAACCACTACGACAATAATCGGAATAAAGAATGTAAAATCAAAGCCCTTTATTTCTACCTTAATATTCTGCTCTTTTCCAGCCAAAAGTCCTGCAAGATCAATTTCAACGGTATTATCATTAATTTTATTTCCGGTGGTGGAAGAAATCGCAACCGGAGATGTAATCGTCAATTTGCTGATTGCCTCACCGGAAAGAACCTTCTGCAGTTCTTCGTCTTCAACACGGGTTCCGTTGCTGTCAAACTCAATCGATATGGTCCTGCTTCCGAAGACGGTCTTATCGGAATAATGAACGGTTGCATAGGTTCCGTACAGCTCATATAGTGCTGTTTCGATATCGTTTTTCGAAACTTCCTTCTTAATCTGAACGCCCTGATAATTTACGCCGTCCTTTTCATAATTTACATATTCTCTCTGCCATCCGAGAACCTTTGAAAAACGGGAATCCTTTTCCACTGCATCATAGAAATTCGTCGGCATACCGAAAATCTCTTTTACACCTTCTTCCGTCAGCAGCACTTCGGATGTGATAATGGCTTTTCCGTTTCTTTTAATAACCATGCTTGTTTCGTTTCGCACACAGGAAGTGCTCACAAGCAGTATGCAGATTGCAATTAAAAGAATGGATACTCTTTTCAAGAATTTTGTTTTCATTTTCAGGTTCTCCCAATCCCGGTTTTTTTATCGATTATCTTTTGTCCAATGCGGACGCAATGTCATCTTTCATTTCCAATACGGCGCTTCTTGCCGCATCTGCAAAATTACTCTCGGAATATTTCTCTTTATATTTATCACTCTGATAAGCAGCAATGATTCCTCTGGAAGAATTCACAATGGCACCAAGACCGTCTTCATTAAAGAAATGAACCAGATCGGCTCCCTTTCCGCCCTGTGCCCCGTATCCCGGAACTAAAATCACGCTTTTCGGCATGATATCACGAAGTACCTTTCCCATCTCGGGATAAGTAGCGCCGACCACAGCACCCACATAGCTGTAGGATTCTCCCATAAAATCTGCGCCCCACTCTTCCACCTTACGGCCTACGATTTCATATAACGGACGATTGTCCTCATCCGCTATCAGCCTGTCCTGGAATTCTCCGGAACTTGGGTTGGATGTTTTTACCAGAACAAAAATTCCTTTTTTCTCTTCTTTACAAACATCTATAAACGGTTTTACACCATCCGTTCCAAGATATGGATTCACGGTAGCAAAATCTTCATCAAACGGAGAAAAACTCTCATTTCCCACCTGAACTTTTCCAAGATGTCCCGTTGCATATGCGGCAGACGTAGACCCGATATCGCCTCTTTTTACATCGCCGATTACAATCAAACCTTTTGATTTACAATAATCGATAGTTTTTTTATACGCAATCAGACCTTCTATTCCAAACTGCTCATACATTGCTATCTGAGGTTTTACCGCGGGAACCAGGTCATACACTGCATCCACGATGCCCTTATTAAACTGCCAGATTGCTTCACCTGCCCCCTGCAGAGTTTCCCCGTATACGGAAAATGCCGCTTCTTTAATAAAACCGGGAATAAATTTCATAGTCGGATCCAGGCCCACTACAATCGGAGCATTCTTTTTCTGGATTTCTCTGTTCAAACGATTGATCATTACGGTTTCTCCATTATATTTTTTCACATACAGTACTATTTTATACTCTTTGTATCATTAGGGCAATTATCTTTTTATGTTTCTTACGATTTATTTTCTATTGAACAAAAAAACTCTCCGTTTTTTATCAATTTCATACAAAAAAGAAGCCTCTGTTGGAAGATGCTTCTTTTTTCTTTTTGTCTTTTTCAGATTGACATTTATGATTACCGTATCAGCCGTTGGATTTTCATCCAAACCCGCTCACCATACGGGAAATCGACATTTTTGACTCTTTTGGTCACTACGCATTTACTGCTGCTTTTTCATCCGCGTACTTCTTAATATTGGATGCATTTACATACTTTTCAAAAGAATCTCCGTTTACGACTACCAGCGTGGGTGCCTGCATGATTCCGTATTTCTGAACGAGGTCTACATTTTCTGCCGCATCCAGTACCGAATACTCCTCATTCTTTAAATATTCCTTTGCAAGCTTGCAGTTCGGACAGGTCGAAGTAACAAACAGATACTTACCGTTTCCGGTCGCGGGAATCTCAATCTTTTCCGTTGCAGTCTCATCCGTCACCTTTCCGGCTGCTTCTATAGACTCGCTGCTCTTTCTTTCGGAATGATTGATATCATATTCGGTACGGTTCTTGAATTCCTGCAATTTACCATCATTCCAGTTCTGCACCGGACGATAGTAACCGGTGATTCGGCTGTAAACTTCCGTCTTTGCTCCGCAGGTCGGACAGGTGTACTGTTCTCCTGCCAGATATCCGTGATCCCGGCAGATGGAATATGTCGGAGACATGGTATAGTAAGGAAGCTTATAATTTTCTGCAATTGACCGAACCAGTTTTTCTGCTGCCTTCCAATCCGGAAGTTTTTCTCCGAGGAATGCATGGAATACGGTTCCGGATGTATACAGAGTCTGTAGTTCATCCTGGATATCAAGTGCATCGTAAACATCCGTTGTAAAATCTACGGGCAGATGGGAAGAATTGGTATAGTAAGGAGTATCTCCCGGTTTTCCGGCTGTTTTGATGTTCGGCCAGCGCTTTCTGTCATGCTTTGCAAAACGATATGCGGTACTCTCTGCAGGTGTTGCCTCTAAGTTATACAGATCACCGTACTGCTCCTGATAATCAGAGAGACGCTCTCTCATATGATTCAGTACCTTCTTGGTAAATTCCTGTGTCTTCGGATCAGACATATCGGCATGCAGCCAGTTTGCATTTAATCCTGCCTCATTCATACCTACCAGTCCGATGGTGGAGAAATGATTATCAAAGCTTCCAAGATATCTCTTGGTATACGGATATAATCCTTCTTCGAGAAGTTTGGAAATAACACCTCTCTTAATCTTTAAACTTCTTGCGGAGATATCCATCATACGGTCCAGACGCTTGAAAAATTCCCCTTCGTTTGCAGACAGATATGCGATTCTCGGCATATTGATGGTAACAACACCTACCGAACCGGTTGACTCCCCGGATCCAAAGAATCCGCCGGTCTTCTTACGAAGTTCACGAAGATCAAGTCTTAAACGGCAGCACATGGAACGAACGTCAGAAGGCTGCATATCGGAATTGATATAATTTGAGAAATACGGGGTTCCGTATTTCGCGGTCATGTCAAAGAGAAGCTTATTGTTCTCGGATTCGGACCAATCAAACTCTTTCGTGATGGAATAGGTCGGAATCGGATACTGGAATCCTCTTCCGTTTGCATCTCCGTCAATCATGGTCTCAAGAAATGCCTTGTTAATCATATCCATCTCTTTCTTGCAATCCTTGTACTTGAAGTCCATTTCCTTTCCACCTACCAGCGCAGGAATCTCCGCAAGGTCATCAGGAACGGTCCAGTCTAAGGTAATATTGGTAAAGGGTGCCTGTGTTCCCCATCTGGACGGGGTATTAACACCATAGATAAAGGACTCAATTGCCTTCTTTACTTCATCATAGTTTAAGTTATCCACCTTTACAAAAGGTGCAAGATATGTATCAAAAGAGGAAAATGCCTGTGCTCCGGCCCATTCATTCTGCATGATACCGAGGAAGTTAACCATCTGGTTGCAAAGCACCGATAAATGAGCAGCAGGTGCGGATGTAATTTTACCGGTAATTCCGCCAAGGCCTTCTTTGATTAACTGCTTTAAGGACCATCCCGCACAGTATCCGGTTAACATCGACAAATCATGAATATGAATATCTGCCTGTCTGTGTGCTTCGGCAATCTCATTATCATAAATTTCGGAAAGCCAGTAATTTGCGGTAACAGCACCGGAGTTGGAAAGAATTAAGCCGCCCACGGAATAGGTAACTGTGGAATTCTCTTTTACACGCCAGTCTTCTACCTTTACATAGCTGTTAACCACTTCCTTGTAATCCAGGATGGTATTCTTCATCTCACGAAGTTTTTCACGCTGTTTTCTATATAGAATGAATGCTTTTGCTGCTTCTGCATATCCGGCCTGTTCCAAAATCTTTTCCACAGAGTCCTGGATATCCTCCACATGAACATTTCCGTCTTTTACCTTGCCCTGAAAATCAGCAGTCACGCGCAATGCAAGCAGATCCACGATATCATTATTGAACTGTACGTCTGTTGCATTGAATGCTTTGATGATTGCATCACTGATTTTGGTTAAATTAAAATCTGTTGTTGTTCCGTCACGTTTTACTACGCCAAACATTTTTCTTTACCCTCCGATTCTTTTGTGTTTTGGCAACCTCAGGTTCCGTTTGGACCTTTCGGCTTACGTTTTTCGATCCCCGTTACACTTCTCTTAACTCAACAATGGTTACAATATATGGTGAGGGCAGAACCCGTCTGCCCGTTTTCGGCGATTGAAACCATTGTAGCACCGGCCCAAATCAATGTCAACAGGAAAACACAACATATCCGGATAAATTTCGATTTAACACACAATATGTTGTGTTTTTGGCCGGTTTTGGGTTAACATAAAATTCTATTGACTTGGTTGGTAAATTATGTCAAATTATTGATTTTTCGCGATTTTTATCAAAAAACGGTTTCCATAAAATGAAAAATCCCTTTTTCTCAAAACCACCATATATGGTGTCCAATGAGAAAAAGGGTCAACATTTTAACCAGATATTGTAATAAAACCGACCGGATAAATACCAAATCTATCTTGTTTTCAAAAACTGGTATTCTTTTTGTGCAACCTCGTCTCCGGGATAATCGCTGATATAGGATTCCATCAGTTCCTTCGCCTGAAGGGGATTACCAAGCTTTTCATAGGCTACAATCTCATTATAACGAAGTTCCCTGTCAAAGGATAAATCAGATAAGCCGAGTCCCGTCTGGAATGCTGTCAGGGCAGATTCATAATCCCCCGAAGCCGCATAGCACATTCCCATCTGATTATATACCGCCTTCGACTGCCCCGTTGCCAGATAGCTTTGGTATACCGTGATGGCATAATTGCGGTCATTTAAATACTCGTAACACTGCCCAAGCAAAAGAACCAGTTCCTCGCTTCCGTTTCCGCTTCCCTTTGCTTTTTCAAGAAAATCCCTGGCATTGCTGTAATCTTCCAGATAAAAATAAAGTCTTCCCTTATCGTAATCCGGCATTTTCTTATCACCGGAATCAACCGCATTCTGAAGATATGCCGTTCCTTCCGTCTCATATCCGGATTCCCGTAAAATACAGTAAATATCAATAAACAAACCGTAATCCTTCGGAGAAAGCTCCACCGCTTTGTCAAAATCCGCCTTCGCCTCATCCGGACGATTTAATGCCAACAGAACCGTTCCCCGTTCCACATAAGCATCCACGGATTTATCCTTCAAGGCTAATATTGCATCAAAACGTTCCTTTGCCTCTTCATATCTTCCGAGTTTATAAAAACAGACACCGATATAGAAATTGATGTCATAATCCACATCCCCGGGAATGGAACCGTCCGCTTCCAGCGCTTTTTCAAACGCTTCGATTGCGAACTCATACTGATTCTGTCCCATATAGGCAAGACCGATTCCGCGATTTAAATAAACCGGATCCTCTCCCGCCGATTCCGCCTCCGAAAAAAGACTCATGGCAGAATCAAAATCTCCGTTTTGAATATTCTGTATTCCCTCTTTCGTTTTAGCGCCTTCCGAAGAAAAGCATGCCGTAAAAAGGGCAACACCGATAAATGCTGCCGCTATGACAAATCCTTTTCCCATTTTCAGAAGTTTTTTCTTATGCATATTTTGCAGGTGCCTTTTTAATTACTGTGCTTCGGCAGCATTTGTGGAAACTGCCGTTGTATTCTCATAAACAAACGTCTGGACACGTTCGCTGATCATCAGTTCCTTGAACTTTTCTCTCGTAATCTCATTTACCTTCAGATAATTTTCTCCGTCCATCCCGTAGAGTTCACCGACTTCTTTAAGTCTTGCATCCACTTCCTCTTCCGTGACCGTAATTCCTTCCGCCTTGGCAATTGCCTGTGTGACCATGCGCTGCTTGGAATAAACATCAATCAGCTCTTCCGCGGAACATCCGTACAAATACTGGATTACGGAATCCAGTCCGCCGGCACCGCCTTCGATTGCGGTAGCATACCGTTTCTCCAGATCCGCTTTCTGATTTTCTTTTACCACAGCCGGAACTTCTTTGAACTCGGTATTTTCAAGAATTTTTTCAAATGCCAGACTGGTTACCGCCGTCTTATTACTGTCCATGGCATCTTTCTCGACAATCTGCTTTGCATAAGCCAAAAATTCATCCCTGTTGGTAAATTTGGCATTTTCCATTTTTGCAACCACTTCATCTGTTATTTCCGGATAAATAAAGTTTAAGGTAATGGAATATACGACCATCTGGCCTGCTAAGTCAGCATCATGATAATTCTCGGGAAATGTAAGATTGGCGTCCACCGTCTCTCCCGGTGTCATACCGATAATTGCTTCTTCAAAACCGGGAATATAATTTCCGGCACCGATCCGGATATTCTGGGAATTCGCGGTTCCGCCGTCAAACGGAACATCATCCTTATATCCGACATAATTGATATTTACCAAATCACCTTTTTGGGCTTTTCCTTCCTTTACGGCGATTTTTTCGGAATTACTGATTAAAAGGCTCTTAATCTGCTCTTCCACAGCCTCGTCGGAAGCGGAAGCAAGATTATAATTAACCGTGAGTCCTTTATATTCACCAAGCGTTAAATACTTGTCCATATTCATGGTAGTGATGTCATAAACCGTGTCCTTCTGACATGCGGGCAGAATCAAAACAAATACCAAAAGCAACCACAAGAAAGAAAGCCTTTTTTTCATTGTATTCCGTAATCCTTCCGATTATAAAAACTTCGTAGTATAATTCGTTTTATTATTTCGTATAGAAAATTCTCAACAACGTATTATTATACCATAAATCGCTTAAATTGAGTAGTGAAAAATCTGTTACGATTTCGTGAACGATTTAATGAATCAGATATTTCATAATCAGTTCAACCAAAAGCACGGCACCACACGAAGAAAGCGCTACGGTTAACAATCCTCTTTCAAACCAGGCTACGATGATTCCTACAAGCAGTCCCGCAGCAGCAGAGAAAAAATTCCCGGTGGAAGAAAAAATCGCCGGCACAGTCATAACAGCCAGCACCGTCACCGGAATATACCCTAAGAAAGATTTGAAAAATACATTTTTTACTTCCTTTCGCATGCAGATATAAGGAAGAACACGAATCAGATAGGTTACAATAACCATAGTCGCCAGATAACAGAAAAACGAAGTCAGACTCATGCTTCCACCCCACTTTCGTTTTTAGAATCCATTTCCTCTCGCATCGGAAATAAAGCCGCACCAACCAGCGACGCCGTTACCGAACAGATGATAATTGCAAACCCTTCCGAAATCCTGTTTAATCCCGGCACATAGGTCATTGCGAATTTTAATGTCACGGCAAAAAGAACAATAACCGTTATCTTTCCGGACTTCTTCATCTGCGGAACAACAATTGCGATAAACATCCCGTAAAGCGCAACCGAAAGTGCACCGGAAAGCATCGGCGGCAGGAAGGCTCCGAGCAGTCCACCGAGCAGTGTTCCTAAGGACCACCCGATATAGGGCGCCACGGTAAGACCGAAAAAGTATTTCGTTCCGAATTTTTCCTTCTGTCCGACTGCAACGGCATAGATTTCATCCGTATGAAACATTCCGAAAATAAGACGCATCGGAGTCGTAAAACTTTCATCGACTTTCTGTGTCAAAGACAGCGACATCAGGGCATAACGGGAGTTTATGACCAGCTGGGTCAAAGCCATTTCAATTAAAGTTCCGGCACCAAGCATTACCTGAATTCCGGCAAACTGCCCCGCCGAAGTAACATTGGTCATCGAAATCAGAACGGCCTGCCAAATGGGCAAGCCGCTCGTAACAGCCATTATTCCGAATGTAATGGATACGGACAGGTATCCCAGTCCAATCGGGATACCGTCCACAAAACCTCTTTTGAATTCTTTCATTCTCGCAAAAATACCTGATACAAATTAGTGATGGAATAATCGCATTCCCGTAAATGCCATTGCCATGCCGTACTTGTCCGCGGTCTCGATTACCTGCTCATCA
Source organism: uncultured Lachnospiraceae bacterium (assembly GCA_902783455.1). Taxonomy (GTDB): domain Bacteria; phylum Bacillota; class Clostridia; order Lachnospirales; family Lachnospiraceae; genus UBA3766. Next base: position 9,745 of record CACZRH010000298.1, read on the forward strand.
CGAACGGATCCGCCGGGCTCCGCAATGTATTTTACACCGCTCTTCTTTGCTCGCTCGATATTATCGCCAAAGGGGAAGAATGCATCCGAACCAAGAGCAACATCTTCCATGGTATCAAGCCAGGCTCTCTTCTCTTCCTTGGTGAAAACTTCGGGTTTTACCTTAAAAATTCTCTGCCATGTGCCTTCTGCCAGAACATCCTCATATTCTTCTCCGATGTAAACATCAATTGCATTATCTCTGTCCGGACGTCCGATATCATCTACAAACTGAAGGCCTAATACCTTCGGGCTCTGGCGAAGCATCCAGTTATCAGCCTTGGAACCTGCGAGACGTGTGCAGTGAATTCTGGACTGCTGACCTGCGCCAATACCGATTGCCTGACCACCCTTTGCATAGCATACAGAATTGGACTGCGTATATTTCAAGGTAATCAAAGAGATGATTAAGTCAATCTGTGCAAGCTCGGGAATCTCTTTATTCTTTGTAACGACATTGGAAAGCAGATCCTTGTCGATTTTAAACTCGTTTCTTCCCTGTTCGAAGGTAATTCCGTAAACATCCTTATGCTCTAACGGGGTCGGAGTGTAATTTTCATCGATTTTGATGATATTGTATTTTCCACCCTTCTTTGAGGAAAGGATTTCAAGTGCTTCCGGCTCATAACCGGGAGCAATGATACCGTCGGATACTTCTCTTTTGATAATCTTTGCCGTAGGAACATCGCAGACATCGGATAATGCGATAAAATCACCAAAGGAAGACATTCTGTCTGCGCCTCTTGCTCTTGCATAAGCACATGCTAAAGGAGACAGCTCTCCAAGATCATCCACCCAGTAAATTTTAGCTAGCGTATCGCTTAACGGAAGGCCTACCGCAGCACCTGCGGGGGATACATGCTTAAAGGAAGTTGCAGCGGGAAGTCCGGTGGCTTTCTTTAATTCCTTTACAAGCTGCCAGCCATTGAATGCATCCATAAAATTGATGTATCCGGGTTTACCGCAAAGCACTTCAATGGGAAGCTCTCTTCCGTCATTTACGAATATTTTGGAAGGTTTCTGATTCGGGTTACAGCCATATTTTAATTCTAATTCTTTCATGTGATCTCTCCTTGCTGATTTTACTGATTCTTATTGCAGATTCTGGTTTCGTATTTGCCGGTCTCAATATCAATGAAACGAACAAATAAGGAAACCTTATTGTCTTCATTCAAATTCTCCCATACAAGCTTGGTGAATTCATCTATATTTCCTTTTATATCCACCCATTCCGGTTCGCCTTCGAAAGAAGGAAGGGGATTTCCGTCACCCATCTAGGTATGAACAAAACGTCCCTCACCCGCAAACGGTTTCTCATAAGCAAAGGTAAAGCGGTTGCATGTGGAATCTCTTCCTGCATCGGACTTCAAAATAGACATCGCATAGCTGTAATTGCCGTTTTCCACATGCATGATTCCGGAAATTCTCGGGGTTAAATTCGGAGCATCCGGCTCAAATTCACGGCTTCTTAAACTCTGTTCAAATGTAAGCTGCTTATCCATTCCTTCATAAATCGTATCGGTCTGGTCACCATTCGTTACGATGGTCTTATTTCCCAAAACTCTGACCGGCGCATAGATAATTAAGGACGGGTCCTCCATTTTGGAAGGATCAAAAGCCTCGGTACGGATTCCTTCACCCTCTTCCACAAAAACTCGATTTCTGGAATTGGTGCTTCTTCCCATGATAAAATAGGCGCAAACCGCACTTTTGCCATCCTCGGATTTGCCGATTACAATACCTCTTCCGGGATACGCATTGGCACTGAGTAACGCTGCAAGCGAATTCTTTTCCATAAACTGCTCTCCTTTGCTTTTTGATATTATTGTCATTCAAAATCGTCTGTTTTCCAAACATCCGACCAATTTTTAGGATATCATTTTTACCGTGAAAAATCAAACATGTAATGCGGGTCAGAGCATAAAAAGGGCTGTCACTTTTGTGACAGCCCCCCAAAGGAGAATATTATTATGAAACCAGGGCATTTAACCCGAAAACTTAAATTTAATCAATGGAAATCAGTTTCTTCTCTTCCGGTTTTTCTTCTTTTTCCTTCTTCGGAACATTCAGCGTTAAGATACCATCCTTAAATGCCGCTTTGATGTCCTCCTGCGTAACCGCTTCGCCTACATAAAAGCTTCTTGCGAAGTTTCCGTAGTAGCGTTCCTTACGGATATAGTGACCTTCCTTATCTTTCTCATCCTTCTCGGTCTTATGCTCTGCACGTACGGTCAGATACCCGTCCTTCAGCTCCGCTTCGACATCCTCTTTGGCAAATCCCGGAAGCTCCATATCAATGATATAGGCTGCATCCGTCTCACGGATATCGGTATGCATGATTGCCGCGCCTCCGTTTGTGTGACGTGTCGGTGCAAAGAAATCATCTCCGAAGAAATCATCGAATAAATTATTATTGTGGGTAAAAATTGCAGGTCTTAACATAATCGTTCCCTTCTTTCTGTTTTGTATAACCGGAGGTGTCTGTCGAATTACATGAATCATTGTTTTGCTCCTTTTTGGCATCCATCTCTGTTGTTTTATTTGTTATACATATTATATAACATCTTTTGTTAGCACTGTCAATAGGTGAGTGCTAATATTTTTAAATTTTTTATTTTAATTATATTTCTATACATTCTTTCCTGTTTTTGATAGTATTTTTCTTATGAATAAGTATGCAAAAAACCGAAAAGCAAGAATCATCTTTTTTTCAGTGCTTGGAATATTTGCCGTATTATGGCTTATTTCCTGGATTCCCGTCACCGAACATATTTCGTTTAAAAAACCAAGCGGCGACGGCAATTCCGTACGACTAGCCTTAATTACCGATCTTCACTCCTGCTACTACGGAAAAAATCAAAACGGACTGATCAAAAGAATTGAAAAAGAAAATCCCGACCTTGTATTACTGGGCGGGGATATTTTTGATGACAAACTGAAGGATAAAAATGCAGAAATTGCAACGAAACGATTAGCGGAAAAATATCCCTGCTATTATGTTACGGGAAATCACGAATACTGGAGCGGAAGGGTTCCGGAAATTAAGGATTATTTAAATTCCGTAGGAGTGAAGGTATTAAACGGCAATTGCGAAACCGTTACCGTAAACGGTGTGACTTTCGATCTCTGCGGCATTGATGATCCGACACAGCTTACCGGCACCGTATGGCGCGAACAGATTGAATCTGCCCGCAAAGCCTGTAAAGATTCGCATATAAAAATCCTTCTTACACATCGTCCGGAACCGGTCTATGTTTATTCCCAATATCATTTTGATTATATCTTTTCCGGCCACGCGCATGCCGGACAGATTCGGATTCCCTTCTTAAAGAAAGGGTTATACGCCCCGAATCAGGGCTTCCTTGCAGAATATATAAGCGGCGCCTATGCGCTTTCCGATGGCAGTACCATGGTGGTAAGCCGCGGTCTTGCCAGAGAAAGCACACCGGCGCCGAGATTCTTTAATCATCCGGAAGTAGTAATCATTGATTTAAAATAATCAGCTTCCTACCTTCGGTCTTTATCTATAAATTCCAGCAATATTGCAGCTACTGCGGCATAAACCAGAGTCCACACAATTAACCATGCCCAGCACTTATATATGACAAGTGAATCATGATTAAAACTCGGATTCTGATTTAACTTTGCGGACTCCATCAGTAACTCATCCCTTAAGTTTTCCTTCTCAATATAATCAAACACAACAACAAAAGGCTGCTTCCCTTCCACTTCGATATTTCTCAGTTTATAGGCGCTGTTCCAGATACTTACCATCGGAAGTGAGTTATAGTCTCCCTGCGCGCAAATCGCGGTAAGCCCCCATTTTGTAACAGTTAAACTTGTAAACGGCATGACACTCTGCGGCAGATTGAAAAACGATCCGGAAAAAAGCAGCTGTACGATTAACAAAAAAGGCATGATGGTCATGGCTGCGGTAGTGGTTCTGGCAAGTGCGGAAACCAAAAGCGCAAGCATGTCGGCACTGTATGTGATTAAGAAAAGCGTAATGCCGAAATCCAGAACCGGATTGGATGTTGCCAGGCTCTTTGCCGGCATATCCACCTTCATAAA
>CACZRH010000299.1 GCA_902783455.1 uncultured Lachnospiraceae bacterium
TTCCCGGAAGAAAATACCGATTCCCGTGCTCCGGTTAGAGTAAACTGGAATCTGTGGCACGGATGCACCAGAGCAAGCACCGGCTGCATGCACTGTTACATGTACCGACGCGACGAGTCCGTCGGAAGGGATCCTTCTGTCGTTCAAAAAACGGCTGTTTTCAATCTCCCCGTCAGAAGACTGCGTTCCGGAGAACATAAGGGAAAGTATAAAATCCCCGCCGGATCACATATTTATACCTGTTTTTCTTCGGATTTTTTTCATCCTGATGCGGATGAATGGCGAAATGATGCCTGGGATATGATGTTTGAGCGCTCTGACTGTACCTTTTTTATGATTACAAAAAGACCGGAGCGGATTGCCGATCATCTTCCCGCCGGCTGGGGACCCGGATGGGAACATGTTACGATAGCGGTCACCTGCGAAAATCAGGAAATGCTTGAAAAACGGCTCCCTGTCTATTTATCTCTCCCGCTATTCAACCATTCCGTAATGACAGAACCGATGCTAAGCGCCATCAATCTGCGCCCTTTTATTGAAAAATACAGATTTGCCGACAATACTCCGATCATCCGTCACGTTTCAGCCGGCGGAGAATCCGGACCTAACGCCAGAATCTGTGATTTTGCCTGGGTCGAAGACCTCCAGGCACAATGTGTGGAAAACAACATCTCTTTTTATTACCACCAAACCGGTGCCAAGCTTATCAAAGACGGAAAACTCTACCGGATTCCCAGATCTTTTCAGCACACACAGGCGCATAAGGCCGGGCTGGATATCTGAAAGCTTTTCAATTAACAGCAACGGACGTGCACATAATAAAGTGCCAATTGCACGGGCATTCTCCCGGCACTTGGCACTTAGTTTTTTAATCTCATCTTACAGATTTGTTTTACCAAATCATTTTCAACCTTCGGATGGATGATAGGTTGTCACAACCTTTTCAACCATACTCTTCATTTCCGGACTGTTCTTATATGCCGCTAACATTAAATCGTCCAGTTCTTTCAGGAACGGCTCCACATCGAACGGAATCGGCATTCCGATATGAATGAGTTCATTTTCGGTTTTCTTAAGACCCTCTTCCGCCATAAGCTTCTCTTCGTAAAGCTTCTCTCCGGGTCTTAATCCGGTATATTCAATCTTGATATCCACATCCGGTTTCAAACCGGAAAGTTTGATTAAGTTTCTGGCAAGTGTATCAATCTTAACCTCACTACCCATATCAAGAACAAAAATTTCGCCACCCTTTGCATAGGTACCGGCAAGCATTACAAGGCTTACTGCTTCCGGGATTGTCATAAAGTATCTTACTATATCCGGATGCGTAACACAGACCGGTCCGCCCTGCTCAATCTGTTTCTTAAAAATCGGAATAACGGATCCGTTACTGCCCAGTACATTTCCGAATCTTACCGCTACAAACTCCGTCTTTACGTCCTTAAGAAGCTCTGCGTTCTTATCAAGTGCTTCTTTGAAGGATGCTTCATGGGTGAATAACTGCGGAATCTCAGCTGCTTTTCCTTCTTTAATCTTTGCATCGAAGGACTGAATAATCATCTCGCAGAGTCTCTTACTTGCACCCATGATATTAGTCGGATTAACAGCCTTATCGGTCGATATCAGTACAAATCTTTCGCAGCCGTGAGTCATTGCAGCATATGCTGTTTTATAGGTTCCTATGGCATTATTCTTAATGGCTTCGCAGGGGCTGTCCTCCATAAGCGGAACATGTTTATGTGCTGCTGCATGATAAACAATCTGCGGTCTGTAATCTTCAAAAATTTCATACATACGACGGCTGTCGCGAACCGAACCGATCAGCACATGCAAATCAAGGTTCGGATATTTTTTCCGAAGTTCCAGCTGAATGTCATAAGCATTATTCTCATAAACATCAAAGATAATAAGTGTCTTGGGTTTATGCGCGGCAATCTGTCTGCAAAGCTCGGATCCGATGGATCCGCCGCCTCCTGTTACCATAACAACCTTGCCGCTGATAAAGTTATAAACTTCTTTCATATCCGCCTTAATCGGATCACGACCGAGCAAATCCTCAATCGCCACATCCTTCATGGCTTTAACGGATACCTGATCGGTAACAAACTGATACATGCCGGGAAGCTGTTTTAATTCGCAGTCCGTTTCCTTACAGATATTTAAAATGTCGCGTTTCGTAGCCGCTGATGCTGACGGTATCGCCAGATAAATCTTATTCACATGATATTTTTCAACGGATTTCAGGATATCATCCCTGCCGCCGACGATGGAAACGCCTTCAATATACCGGCCCCATTTATTGGGATTATCATCAATTACACAGACAATCTTTTCTTTTACAACTTCCGTTGCACGAATATCTCTTAAAATCATCTGTCCCGCAGAGCCTGCACCGATGAGCATAACCCTGTCATAGGATTCATCGTTTCTGCCCGCTGCAAAAGCCTTTAAATAAACCCAGAATCGATAGGATACTCGGATTGCTACCACAAAAATCAACTGGAAAAACGCACCGAATGCATGATAGGAAATAGGCATGCGAATCAGTATAAACGTCTGCAAAATTGCATAAAGCATGGAAGCAAATACAGAACCAAGAACAAACCGAAGAAGCTCAGGGTAACTGACAAAACTCCATACGCATTTATACATGCCGAAAACCCAGAAAATCCCGATTGTCACGAAAGCATAGATAATAACAGAACAAAGATAACCGTTTATATAGCTGAACGGAATCTGTGAAAATTTACAGTCAAA
>CACZRH010000300.1 GCA_902783455.1 uncultured Lachnospiraceae bacterium
CCAGACCGTCTTTGCTGCCCTTATCGATGGTGAAGGAATCAAACCAGTTCCCGGTTCCTCCCGCAATCACTCTTGCGCCGGTTTTCTTATAATCGGAATACTGCTCATTTAAATCAAACAATTCCCGAAGGGATAAAAGCTCGAATTTTTCCTGTTTTAACTGAATATTTTCATCAGTCAGAGTATTGATTTGGGATTTTAAATCCTCATTTTCTTTTTGCAGATCGGATATTTTTACAAGCATTTCCTTTCGTTCCACGAAAAAAGAGCCGATGGCGGTTACTCCTTTTTGCATCGGCACGATTGTATACCCTACGACAGCATTGGTGGTATTACCCGGAATATCTATTAAAAACGTAACCAGTAATAATACACCGCAAATAATCAACACTCCAAGCATCCAGTACTTCGCCGGGATTGAAAATTTTTCTTTTTTCTGCGGTACTCTGGGACTCATTCCCTGTTCATCACTCCAAATTCAATAATCAGTCAAACCAAATATCATGCAATATCCGGCAGTTTCCGGCTATCGTCCCATCCCTTCGATGGTATAGGCAACATTCCGGAATTTTTTATTCCGGATAATTTCAGCCAGACCCAAAATAACGGTTTTACCGGCTTCCTCTGCAAGATTCACCTTAAGACCGGTTCCTTTTGCAAGCTGCAGACCAAGATCCGATACCAATGATCCTCCGCCGGTTAAATAAACACCGTTTCTGTAAATATCGGCAGAGAGTTCCGGCGGCGTCCGCTCAAGAATAACCCTTACATTATCGATAATAACATCAAAATATTCCTGCAAAACGCCATCCACTAAATTGGTATCCACAGCCTTTTCCATGGGAAGTCCTGTTGCGACGTCTCTTCCGTAAACCTTTGCCGGAACATGGTCCGCTTTGAGCTGCTCTAAATCCATCTTCACTTTTTCAGCGCTCTTTCCGCCGATTACAAGCTTATATTCCTTCTTAACGACATTACGGATCGCATCGTCGAAGCGGGTTCCACCGGATTTAATCATCTTTGAAATAACAATTCCGCCGAGTGAAATGATGGAAATTTCCGTCGTATTAAATCCAACATCCACAACCAGGACACCCTGGGAATTCTTCACATCGATTCCAAGTCCGATTGCATCGGCAACCGCCTTGTCCACGACATATATTTTTCTTGCCTTCAGATTTGACTCGTCAATCAAATCATAGAAAGCCCTTTTTTCCACTTCCGTAACATCCGTCGGAACAGCGATATAATACGTCGCATTCTTATAATTTCCGCCCGAAACGTCTGTAATAAACAGTTTCAAAAGAGTCTGCATATTATGAATATCCGCGATTACTCCGTTGGATAACGGATACGTCACCTTGATATTATCCGGCGCCTTTTCATACATTTCATATGCAGAATCACCGTATGCAATCACTCCCACTCTTTTATCGATGGCAATCATATTTTTTTCATGAAAAAAACTCTTTTTATCATGATTGTATATACAAATTGTGCTGGTTCCGAGATCAATCCCGAATACATTGTTTAACACTTAAAAATCCTCACAAACATAAAATTACGGCCACAAAATAACACTTTATTATAGCACAAAACACCCGACCGGTAAAGTGAAGGCCCCATACAAAGATTAATTTCCGCAATCAAGAGAAATCAGGCCCTTTTCATAAAGATTCTGGGTTGCCTTCAGAATTCCGAATTTTGCATGAGGCCAGGTTAATCCGCCCTGAAAATAAACCGCATACGGCTCTCGGATCGGAGCATCCGCAGAAAGTTCTATGGAAGAACCGGAGATAAAATTCCCGGCCGCCATGATTACCTTGGAATCATAACCGGGCATATCATCCGGATAAGGGGTTGCCATACTGTCCACCGGCGATGCAGACTGGATCCCCTGACAAAATGCAATCACGCGCTCCGGACTTTTCAACACAACGGACTGGATAATATCATGTCGTATTTCATCGGAAGACGGAATAACGTCAAATCCAAGCGATTCATATAATCCGGCAGCAAAAATTGCGCCCTTTTCGGCAGATGCCGTAACAGTGGGTGATAAAAACAGCCCCTGATAAAAATCTTTCAATACACCTAAGGAA
>CACZRH010000301.1 GCA_902783455.1 uncultured Lachnospiraceae bacterium
GCGGAAGGACACAGCTATGTTACCAGAGGAGACATAAAGGATCTGGAGGCGTATGAGGGCATGGCTTTGCAAAGCGGTGATTCCATCCACGTGGACGGCAACAGCAGTCTGGTTTTGATGATGGATGAGGATAAGGTTGCTTATGTGGAGCAGAATACCGACTTTTCAATTATTGCGGAAGGAACGGCGAAAGATTCCAGAAGCCGTTTTGAACTGACGAGAGGTGCACTTACCTGTGAGGTTCAGAATAATCTCAGCAGCGGTTCGACTTATGAAGTCAATACTCCGAATTCCACGATGGCTGTCCGTTCCACTTCCTTCAGAGTGGAAGTCAGCGATGTCCAGACCATTAAAAAGGTACTTGAAAGCAGTGCGATTCAGCCTTCCATGCTGTTTATGGCAAAAACCCTAAATGCTTCCGGTATCCAGGGACTGAATACCATTACCCGTCTCACCGTGACGGACGGAACGGTAAGCGTTGTACTGCATGATGAAAACGGTAATGTAATCGGCGATACCATGTATTTTGATGCAAATACGGATATTTTAATCGGCGGAAACGATTCCAACAGCTGTATCATAAAAGAGATTACGGGAATCGATCCTTCCACGTTCCCTGCAGTTACACTGGAATTCTTTTATGACATAGCAACGGGAAGCGGAAAAATGATTCTTTCTGCAAATGATTTACAGACTGCACTTTCCGCAAAGAAGGAATGCATGGTAACCTTTATGAACGGAACCTCCGTTTTCGGAACACAGATTGTTCCGACCGGCCAAAATGCCGAAAAGCCCGCTTTCAGACCAACGCAGAACGGAAGCTGGGATGCGGATTTTGGTGTGCCGGTTACCACGGACACTTTAATATACTGGATTGAAGAATAAAATTGCTTTGATTCAGGAAGGAAAGATATTTTTGAAAAAATCGGGTAATACAATTTTATTAAGCATCATTATGGGAGTCCTTGCAGCGGCATGCTGCATCGGACTCCTTCTTGTGTCGGCTTTGATTCCCCAGAAAGCAGTTACTAAAAATACCGAAAAAAGCGCCCTGTATTTTTCAGCCAAGGAATTATTTGAAATCATGATAAAGAATCAGGATGCCGTAAAACGGGATAATTATGCGGACTGCATTTCGACGGGAATCGCATATCATCTGGGCAATTCAGAACCGATTGAAGGAAGTAACCGAAAGAACCCTTTTATCCGCATTCTGGAAGGACGTTATACACGAGACGAAGGGGAAAATGTGGATGAAGGTCTTAGAAGGACGATTCGGGAAGGTGCGCCGGCGAATAAGACGTATTCCAGATACTGGCACGGAGGGGCGGCCGTTATCCGGATTTTGCTTCCGTTGATGGATATTTCGGCAATGCGGGTGCTGTTTTTTGTAATCGGGATGCTTTTGAATCTTGTCTGGATTACGTATCTTGTATTTCGAAGGGAATATATTATGGCGATATCCTACCTGATGGGGATTATTTTCGGTAAGATTCTTTTTGGGTATGCCTGTTTCGAGTATGCGTTCGTGTGCTTTCTGATTCCGATTTTTTCCGCGCTTATTTATACTTCCGTAAGGCGCAGTCAGGAAGGGAAGAAGAGTATCCCTGCGGAGGGACTCTTTTTGACGGCAGGAATTCTGACCTGCTTCTTTGACTTTCTGACGGCGGAAACGGCAGTATTTACGATTCCGGCATTTATTGCTTTTGTCTGTATGGACAGCAAAAAGACAAAACCCTTTATAATCCGGACGGAAAATGATAAGAAAAATAAGTCCCCATGGTTATTTTTATTTCGAATCGCAGCGTTCTGGTTTTTTGGATATGCCGGAATGTTTGGACTGAAATGGGGATTAAATGCGCTGTTTTTAGGTCGGGAAGAGGCGATGCGCGCATTTTCTTCCGTGGCGGAGAGAACGGTGGGAGAAGTGAATGAAACACTGAATGCGTTTTCACCGGCGGTTGGTTTTGCAAAACGGCTGGAGGGGATTTTTGTTCATAATTTTTCCTGTCTTTGCGGGATTCCGAATAATACGTCACAAAGCGCAACCATCCTGATTCTTTTAGGGACTCCGGCAATTCTTTACATCATCTGGTTTTTCTTCCGTAAGAAGGAATTGCTTAATTCCTTACAAAATGAAAAAGGGAAGAAGGAATTCTCCCTCTTCCCAATTTTTCTTGTAATTGCATTCATTCCGATTCTTCGGTTTGTGATTTTATCCAACCACTCTTATCTGCACTATTTCTTTACCTACCGTGCGTTAATGGTGGATGTCATGATTCTGGTCTACATATTCATTAGAACGACTATTCTTTCGGATCTTCTGACGTATCATCCGATTCAGCCGGCTCGTTCGGAATCACGCTGATTACGCGGTTGCGACCGTGCTCCTTTGCATAATAAAGTTTTTCGTCCACGGCTTCCACGTTTTCTTCCGTGGTAAGTTCGGGATTGATTTCTCCGACACCGAAACTCATCGTAATTTTAATATCCGTTCCCTCGAATGTTATGACGCTGTCCTCCACGAGTTTGCGCAGACGTTCTGCCAAAACAACCGCTTCGGCAGTGCCCTTATGGGGAAGCAGAAGGATGAATTCCTCACCTCCCCAGCGGAAAGCGCCGTCATCGATGCGGATGGAGGTTTGCAGAAGATTTGCCACGTATTTCAATACTTCATCTCCGGCATTATGTCCGTAAGTATCGTTTACATGTTTAAAATGATCGATGTCACACATAATCATGGATGCTTTTTCATATATTTTTAATGTGGCGATTCTGCGTTCGTAATGCGCGTGAAGACCACGGCGGTTTTTCAGTCCGGTTAAGGGATCTTCCATCGCCTCATTATAAAGCATATAGGATTCTAAGCTTCTTCCGCAGAAAGCGGTAGCCAAAGACAGTCTTTTCACGTCTTCTTCGGTAAACTGTCCGTCACTTCCGTCGGAATTGATTTTATTCACTGCCTGATAAGCTCCGATTACTTTGCCCTCGGAATTAGTTACCGGCATGGTCAGAATAGATTTGGTAAAATAGCCGGACTGTTTGTCGACCTCCGGATTAAATCTCGGATCGGAATAGGGATTGTTGATGATTAAGATTTCGTTCTTCATCATGGAAGCACCGACAAGGCCGGAATTTTCCGGAATGGTAATGGTATCGATTCCGAGTGCGGCCAAAGTCCATACGGTATGCTTTCTTTTATCCCAGAACCAAAAGCTTGCCCGGTCGGAATTCACCAAAGCTTTACCGAGGTCCGTTAATAAAAACAAAGTGGTGGAAAGCTCTTTTTCCTCGAACAGGCGAGACATGTAATAAAAAATTTTTTCCAGAAGCTCATCGCTGGAAAGATATTTTTGATGATCCATAAATGTACCCCTTTCACTTCATGAAACCATTTTACCATATTGAAGATTGATTGCGATAGTGGGTTTTCAAAAAAGAGAAATTTTGTTAACATATTACTATATTTTGAAATGGAAAAGAAATCAAAAATGAAAAAATGGAAGCAGTTTTTAAATAACGGAGTAATCTATTTTCAGGCCCTTCTGCTGGGGCTTTTAGCTTTTGTATTCTGTTATACGGATTTTTTATATCCGTTGGATTCGCTATACCGTGATACCGCATATCAGCGCTCCCGTGGAGTGAACCAGTCCATCAAAATCATTGCAATCGATGAAAAGACGCTGAATGCGTACGGACCCTTTGGGACATGGGACAGGAGCGTTTATGCCGATTTATTGAATGTTCTGGATTCATATCCGACCGTAATCGGATTTGACCTTCTTTTTGTCAGCGAAATGACTCCCGAGGGAGATGCTCTGTTAAAAGAAGCCGCATTGAAAAATGATAATGTGGTTTTTGCTTCGCATATCGACTTTAAAACAGCCGTGGTAACGGATGAAAACGGAAAGCAGAAAATTGATGAAGCTGTCATCAATATGGTTGAAATGCCGTTTTCGCAGGATGCCGTACAGACCGGCTTTGTTAATGTTTCCGCTGATTCCGACGGAGTTGTAAGAAGAGTCCGTCCGGTATTAACCAATCAGGAAACCGGAGAAAACCAGAATTCATTCTCCTATGAGATTTACAGAAAATATTGTGAAAAAAAGGGAATGATTCCGGTGGTTCCCGCTTTGGATTCCAATGGTACACAATGGCTTTACTATGCCGGAAAACCGTTTGATTATGAAGCAATCTCCATGGTGGATGTTGTGGAAGGAAAAGTGGACCCGCGAGTCTTTACGGACTGTATCGTTTTAGTCGGCGCATATGCGAACGGACTTCGGGATCAGTTCTCGGTTCCGAATTCCGCGGATGAAATGTTCGGGGTGGAGATTAATGCCAATATTCTGCAAAGCTTTTTGGATCAGACATTTCCGCTTCCGGTGGACCGGGTAATCAATGCCGTTATTTCCGCGGTTTTGGTAGCGGTTGCATATGTACTGTTTAATAAATTAAAGTTAAAATTCGGACTTCCTCTTTTTGTTGTTCTGGAAGTATTGACGGTCTTTTTGGGAATCTTTCTGTTTACGAAAAAGGATATTATTCTGCCGGGCGTTTATTTACTGATCTTTTTCCTGGTGGATTTTGTCCTGGCGGTTATCGTAAATTATATTGCAGAGTGGCTTTCCAAACGTAAAATTGCCGCCGCATTCCGAAAATATGTTGCACCGCAGGTCGTGGACGGCATTATGAAATCCGGGCAATATAATATTGCGCTTGGCGGTGAAACCAGGGACATCGCGGTATTATTTGTCGATATCAGAGGATTTACACCTTTGTCCGAAAGCCTTGAACCGGAGCAGGTTGTGGAGATTCTGAATGAATATTTAAATCTTACGACGAATGCGATTTTTAAGAATTCGGGTACGTTGGATAAATTTATCGGAGATGCCACCATGGCGGTATTTAATGCTCCTTTTGATTTAGAGGATTATGAAATGCAGGCACTTCGTACCGCAAAGGATATTGTAGCCGGTGCAAGAGCATTGGAAGCATCCTGTATGGAGCGTTTCGGGAAAAAGGTAACCTTTGGTGTCGGAGTAAACTGTGGTCCTGCGGTCGTCGGAAATATCGGATGTGATTTCCGTATGGATTATACCGCAATCGGTGATACCGTGAATACTTCCGCCCGCCTGGAAGCGAATGCAAAGCCCGGACAGGTTTTAATCAGCAAAGTGATTTATGAGCGTGTAAAGGATAAAGGAGTTACGGCGAATCCGATCGGAGAGATTCCGTTAAAGGGGAAATCCAAGGGATTGTTTGTTTATGAGCTCACCAGCATAGACGGTGAAGTGATTGGTGGAAGTACAACTCCTGAGAAAGCGGAAGCAGAGAAAGCGGAAGCAGAGAAACAGTAATCAGGAAAAGCGGGTACAGAATCATAATAAAGTTTGAGGGGATACGGACATGGCACAGTATTTAATCATTCCGGACAGGGAACGGATTGAGCAAAGTCTCGCACTTGCAAAGCAGTACGGACTCGGATTTGAATTCAATGATTTCTTTTTTCCCCGTATTCTGGACGATGAAAAAAAGAAAGAAGAAATAGCAACGTTTTATGACGGAATCGATATGCCCGGATTACTTACCACGCATGGTGATTTTTTTGATGTGCTGATTTTCAGTGAAGATCCGGAGATCGTAAAAATATCGGAAAAGAGGATCCGGCAGAGTCTCGATGTAGCGCTGCGAGTTCATGCGAAAGCCGTAATCCTGCATACCAATTATGAACCGCTTCTTACACAGGAATATTACAGAAAGGTCTGGAGAGACCGTAATGAAGAGTTTTTCCGGGCAATCTGTTCGGAGTATCCGACCATTCAGATTTATATGGAGAATATGTTTGACAAAGATCCGTCCGAGCTTAAAATGCTATGTGACTCGATGAAGGACGTGTCGAATTTCGGTGTCTGCCTGGACTATGCACATGCATTTGTATTCGGTACCGGTGCGGCACTGGATGAATGGGTTGGTGATTTGTCCGAATATATCCGTCATGTGCATATTAATGACAATGACGGAAAAGGGGACCTTCACCTGGCTGTCGGGGATGGAATCATTGACTGGGAAGAGTTTGTAAAGCTTCGGAAACAGTATTTTCCGGATGCGACGGTGCTTGTGGAAACAACACCCCTTGATCGTCAGGAAAAATCACTGAAATTCATGAAGGAGAACGGATTTTTTGAATAAAACAGCGGAAATGGAACAATTTAAATTCATCCATTATGAAACAATAGATTCCACAAACGAAGAGGCGAAAAGACGTTTTGCTGCAGGAGAGCGGGAGCCTATGCTGATTTGGGCCGATGCCCAGACAAAAGGCAAAGGAAGGAACGGAAGAAGCTTTTATTCGCCCAAAGATACGGGAATCTATTTTTCTTATCTGTATGCCGATTTAGAGAAAAAGAGCATTGATCATCTGATTTTCGTAACAACTGCGGCAGCAGTTTTTGTTGCGGATGCACTGAATCGTTTTACCGATGCAAACGCCAAGATTAAATGGGTAAATGATGTATACGTGGAGGAAAAGAAGGTTTGCGGAATTTTAGCGGAGGCAGCATTTGCAGAAGATGCTACGGGCATTGTAGTCGGAATCGGCATTAATTTAACGACAAAGGATTTTCCGGATGATATTAAAACGATTGCCTCCGGGATCGGAACGTTTGAGGAATCGGAATTAAACCGGATCAAAGAAAAAATACTTCAATCCGTCGGAGAACGCTTTGCGGAATTCTTTGAATGCTGTGAGAACAAAGATTACCGGAGAGGTATATTGGAAGAATACCGGTTAATTTCTCTGGTGATCGGTCGGGAAGTACAGTTTCAGGAAGCAGGGAAAGAAATGCAAAGCGCCGTGGCAGAAGAGATAGAGGAAGACGGCAGTCTCTTAGTGAGACTTCCGGATGGAGAAAGAAAGAAGCTTTCCAGCGGCGAGATTCATTTGAAACTGTGTTAAAAAAACGGCACCCGCAGGTGCCGTTTTTATTTTATTTCATTTCATGATTTCTTTTTATTCAAATCTTAAATCTTCCCATACATCGTTCGGAATTAAGGAGATATAAGTCTTACCGGTATTTAACTTAAGTTCGGTGCCGTTCTCAACATCATAGTACTTGGTTAAAGCAGTCTCGCTGCTCTTGCTCCAGCGGATGTTGATGATCTTGCCCTTGGTTACGTAATATCCGGTATTTTCATTGATTATGTCATAAATCATATAACCGTTAGCGTCGTAAATACGATATCCGGTGTTCTGAAGAATAACATTGTCAAAGGAAAGAACCTTATTTCCGTCAAGAGGATCTACATGATCCATATTGTATTCTCTGTATTCATACTCTCTGGTATCTGCATTGTAATGAAGCTCGGAATGGTTATGAGGATGCGGGAGATAAATGTGATTCGCGGTAGCATCGCCTGCATGATCATGAAGTCCGGTTGTTTCTTCATTAAATGTAAAATGTACGCCGGGATAGTAGCTGTTATATTCCTTGGAAATGCCGGCTGCTTCGATTCTGGAAATCAGACCGTCATAGCTTCTTCCGGTAGTAGGGTTGTTATAGGTATCGGAAGTAACATATTCGGTAAACTCGGTAGCCTTACCGTTTGAGAATCTTGCGAATCCGCCGCTTAAGTGATTGCAGTAGGGCTTTGCGATATATTCATCAATGTAGAAAGGACCGCCGTCGTGAACTAAAATTGCATTGTACTCACCTGCAAGAATTACGTTGGTGGGACGTGTGCTTCGAATGGATCCGAACTGCTCTAAGTTTCTCCAATCCTTTACGATTGCCATCAAACGGGTAACACGTCCGTTTGCGGTGGAATTCATCAGTTCGTAAACGATATCGGCCTGATTTAATCCGTAATGATCCAAAGCGGTAATTTCATTATCTACCATAACTGCAATGGGACGCTGATTCTGAATTGTCTTATCCGTCCAGAGATTGGTTAACTCACTTCTGTAGCAGTCTTCCACTTTTAATCCTTCGGGAACTTCTTCGTCATCCTCTGCAAAGGTAACGGTTTCGTTTGCTACGGAAGGATCATTGGGGTCCTCGGATGTAACGGGGTTTAAATTGATATATCCCGGTTCGCTTGTTGCGGGTTCGGAGGTTTCCGTTCCGCTTCCTTTACATCCGGATGCAAGTACAGCAGCACTTGCCAGGACACAAATCATAATTCCGGTTAATAATTTTTTCTTTTTCATTTTTCCTCCCTATTGTTTTTCAAAACAATATTTTTTAGCTGATTATTTTAAATTTGAAATTGTCTTCGTTACTAAAATCCAAAGCATATTATACCTTAAAAAGTGTCGAAGGAAAAGATTTTTTCTATATATTG
Organism: uncultured Lachnospiraceae bacterium; assembly: GCA_902783455.1. GTDB lineage: Bacteria > Bacillota > Clostridia > Lachnospirales > Lachnospiraceae > UBA3766. The sequence continues at coordinate 8,344 of CACZRH010000301.1, forward strand.
TATATATTTGTCGGAATATACAGTGTTTTCGGATATAATTTGTATTTATTATAAAATGTGCATATAATATTGACAGTATGAAATATCGAAAAAGTACCGGGAGGAAAAAATGAATTTAGTATTTATCAGACACGCGGAACCGGATTATACCATTGATTCTTTAACCGAAAAAGGATTTCGGGAGGCGAAGCTGTTAGCGGAGCGTACGAAGGACTGGAAGGTGGATGAGGTTTATGTATCGCCGCTCGGAAGAGCACAGGATACCGCTTCTTTTTCTTTAAAAAACTGGGATATTAAGCCGGTTACCTATGAATGGCTCCAGGAATTCTATTATCGTGTAAAAGATCCGGTTACCGGCGAACCGAGAATTGCATGGGATTTTATGCCGGAATATTTTACAAGGCAGGATGATCTTCATGATAAGAATAAATGGGCGGATACCGAAGTAATGAAATCGGGAGAAATCGGAAAATATTATGCGCAGGTTACCGAAGGCTTGGACGGACTGCTTGCAAAGCACGGATATATGGCAAAAGGAAAGGGACTTTTCGAGGTGGAAAAACACAGCGACGAAACCCTTGTATTTTTCTGCCATCTCGGCGTGTCATTCGCAATGATCGGATATCTTACACAGATTGCACCGCCGGCTTTGTGGCAGGGATTCTTTGTGCCGCCTACGGGGATTATGATTCTTTCATCGGAGGAGCGTATGCCCGGGAAAGCAGTCTTTCGGATGCAGAATTTCGGCGATTCCAGACATCTTCGGTTTGCCGGAGAGGAGATTTCGCAGTCCGGATATTTTGCGCCGATTTTTCAACTGTGATAAAACAGATAAAAAAAGTTTACATAACTTAAATTGGTTTACATAATTTACTTAGGTTTACATAAATAGAAAATAGTTAACATAAAACAGGATACGAAAATAATCCGGAAAAGAGGAAGAATAAAAATGAATCCGACAATGTTATTAACGTTTAAGAAAAAATGGGAAGAGTTTACGGAAAGACATCCGAAATTTGCCGCTTTCTTACATGATGTGGCAGGTCACGGAATCACCGAAGGCAGCGTAATCGATATTAAAGTAACCCTGCCCGACGGGAAAGTATATCAGTCGAATATGCGGGTAAGTGAAGAGGATCTGGAGCTGATTAGGGGGCTGACCAAATAATTCATTGAGGAAAATAAGAGAAGAGAAAGCCCAAAAGAAAAAGATTACATATTGTATAGTAAAAAAGAGTAGTCAAAGAAAAAATAATAAAAAAAGCAGGTGCGAAAACACCTGTTTTTTCTATGCAGAAGAAGGGACTTGAACCCTCATGAGATTGCTCTCACACGGACCTGAACCGTGCGCGTCTGCCATTCCGCCACTTCTGCACGCCTTTTTTAAGAAACCCGAAATCCGTAAACGGTTTTCGGGTTACCAGTGCGGGAAAAGGGACTTGAACCCTCACGTCGTTGCCAACACTAGATCCTTAGTCTAGCCTGTCTGCCAATTCCAGCATCCCCGCA
>CACZRH010000302.1 GCA_902783455.1 uncultured Lachnospiraceae bacterium
ACTGTCCTTTTTAGAGAAGGTATTTCTTCTTATGGGGTATAGCAAAAAACTATAATGTATTGGGGGGTTACAAGAAGAAGTATATCATTTTTACCCCTCTTTGCAACGGAAAGAATCCACAAAATTCATAAAACTTTCGCCACTTCGTTGTGCAAGTTGTACATAGCTGCTCGCAATCCCTGATTTTATGCGGCTTTCAAGCCTTCCGAACTTCCCGGTTACGGTATATTTTAACCGGTTCAGGCCTGTTTTTAAGTGATTTTTGTCCGGATTTCTATGATTTCAGGCTTCTGCTACGGGATTTGCATCAGCCACAAACAGTGCTTCGAACTCTTCGCGGGTGATTTTTTCCTTTTCCAGAAGCAGATTTGCGGATTTATGAAGCACATCCATATGCTCGCGAATGATTTCTTCTGCCTTTTGATAGCATTCGGCAACGATTTTTTTCACTTCCTCATCGATTTCACCGGCCACCTTTTCACTGTAAGGACGATTCTTCGCAAGGTCACGGCCGATGAAGACTTCATCCTCATCCGATCCGTAATTGATGCATCCCAGTGTTTCCGACATACCGAACTTGGTTACCATGCTTCTTGCAACCGCTGTCGCATTCTTGATGTCCGCCGATGCACCGGTGGAAATATCACCGAAAATCAGATCCTCGGCAATTCTTCCGCCCAAAGATACCATAATATCCTGCATCATTTCGTTCTTCGTGCGGAACATATTGTCATTCTCGGGAAGCGGCATGGTATAACCTGCTGCCGATCCGCCGGTCGGAATAATCGAAACCGTGTAAACCGGGTCCATATCCGGAAGCACATGGAATAAAATCGCATGCCCGCTTTCGTGATACGCGGTAATCTTCTTTTCTTTTTCCGAAACGAGGCGGCTCTTTTTCTCCGTACCGATTCCGACTTTAATCATGGAATCGTTGATATCCTGCTGAATAATAAAGGCGCGCTTATTTTTCGCCGCAAGGATTGCGGATTCATTCAAAAGATTCTCCAAATCTGCGCCGGAAAAGCCTGCCGTGGTCATCGCAATATGCTTTAAATCCACCTCGTCGCTTAACGGCTTATTCTTGGCATGAACATTTAATATTTCTTCCCTGCCCTGAACATCCGGGCGACCTACCATGATCTTTCTGTCAAAACGTCCCGGTCTTAAAATTGCGGGATCCAGAATATCCACACGGTTGGTTGCGGCAAGAACGATAATTCCGGAATTTTCCGTAAAACCGTCCATCTCAACAAGCAGCTGGTTTAAGGTCTGTTCCTTTTCATCATGACCGCCGCCGAGACCGGTACCACGGCGTCTTGCTACCGCATCAATCTCATCGATGAAAATAATGCAGGGCTTATGCTCGCTTGCAGTCTCAAAAAGGTCTCTGACTCTGGATGCACCGACACCGACGTACATTTCCACGAAGTCGGAACCGGAGATGGAATAAAAAGGAACTTCCGCCTCGCCTGCGATTGCCTTTGCAAGCAGAGTTTTACCGGTTCCCGGAGGTCCCTCTAAAAGAACGCCTTTCGGAATTCTTGCGCCGACCTTGGTAAAATCCTCAGGATTTTTCAGGAATAAAATGATTTCTTCTAAATCTTCCTTTTCCTCTTTCAGTCCGGCAACATCCGATAAGCGGTATTTGTTGTCTTTAATCATTCTCGCACGGCTTTTTCCGAAGTTCATCATCTTCGCGCTCGGACCGCTGTTCATTGCCGCATTCTGTGCATTGATCATCAGCACAAAGAACAAAATGCAGATGATTACAACGATCAACATCGGAAGCATATGGTTCAAAAACCAGTTATCCTTCGGAACCGCGCCGACATAGGGGTCAAGTCCCAGTTCTCTTAAATTTTCCGTTTCTTTGGTTACATCGGTTACATATAAAACGTCTGTCGTTCCGTCTTTTTTCTCCACCGATAAGGAGCCGCCGCGGGAATTCTGAAGCTGATTCACCGTCACCTTGATGACCTGGCCGTTTTTAATATCCGATTCCAGTTTTCCGCGGGTATACGTATTTTTGTTAAAATTCATGGTACTGATGATGATTCCGCCGATTAAAAGCAGAACAATCAGGACAATTACAATACCAATGCCCGATCCTTTCTTTTCCACTTACTGTTCCTTTCTGAATACTGAAAATTCCCCCCGTAAACGCATTCTATTCCCCAAATACCATTTTCGTTTTTAATCCTGTATTTTTTGTCACACGGATCAGTTCTCGTCGAATTCCACAACTCCGATATAAGGAAGATTGCGGTATTTCTGATCATAATCCAGTCCGTAACCTACCACAAAGAGATCCGGCACCTGATATCCCACATATGCCACATCCACATCCACCACACGTCTTTCGGGCTTATCAAGAAGCGCACAGAGTGCGATGCTTTCCGGATTCCGGCTCTTTAATAAATCCATTAAGTGGCTCAGCGTCCGGCCGGAGTCAATGATATCTTCCACCACAATCACGTTCTTTCCTTCAATCGGCTCATCTAAATCCTTAATGATTTTCACATGTCCGCTTGACTCGGTTCCTCCGCCGTAACTGGATACGGACATAAAATCAATGGTCACGGGAACGGTAATGCGCTTTGCCAGTTCGCAGGCAAAGAAGCTTGCACCCTTCAGAATGCAGATTATATGCACTTCCTTTCCCTCATAGTCCTTGCTGATTAAAACGCCCAGCTCTTTGATTTTATTGGTAACCTCTTCTTCGGTCATCATTTTTTTGATATGCTCTGCCATTCGTGTAACCCTCCTGTTCTGCATCTCAATATGCTGTTACCGGAAATTCATTATTCTGTAATCCGTAATTCCCTTTTCCTCAGTGAAGCATTTA
>CACZRH010000303.1 GCA_902783455.1 uncultured Lachnospiraceae bacterium
GCTTTTGATTACACATATCGGTTCTTCCAATCCTACGCTTGTAAACGGAAGAGCAATTGAAAAGGACAAATCGTTCCGCCTTCAGGCGGGTGATGAAATTGTACTTGGAGGCAGGGCAAAGCAGGGATATAGCGAGAATATTGCATACTTTCACATCAATCGAAGGAGTTGATATCAATCAAAGAAGCTGAAATGTAAAAATGACACTACATCCCCGTCCCCTAGTGTCAAAAGTTGGGAGGTCGCTTATGAAAATTTATTCGTATCTTTCTAAAGGAACTGGTGATTATAAAGAAGAAATGGAAGACCGTGTTTTGCTTGGGCAGAATATCCTGATTTCAGGTTATCATGAAGACCGTGTTTCGAACGGAATATTTGGAATTTTTGATGGCCTGGGAGGGGTTGCAGGAAGTGCTTTTGCTTCGTCTCTTGCAGCGGATACGCTTTCCAAAGTTCCGTTGTCTTCTTCTTCGCAAAGCATAAAAGAAACGATTGTAAAGATTCATGAAGAGCTTTTTCATGGAAACAAAACAGCTACCACTGCGACCGGTATTATAATCCGGGAGGATCATCACGGAATTATATTTCATGTCGGAAATACACGTATTTCCGCTCTTCGTGGCGGCTATATTGTATCGGTTACAACTGATCAGACAAATTACGAAAGGATGCGGCAAAGTGGTTTTTTGGAAGAGGATATCCCTCAGAATATGAAGGGCATTCTGACTGCCTGTCTGGGCGGAAGGGAAGAAATGATTTTTTCCCTGGCAGTATGGGAAATCCAGGATGTTTTTAAGGATTATAACAGACTCCTTATTACCAGTGACGGCATACATGATTATTTATCTCCGGATGATATGGAAGAGTTTATAAAAAAGAATCCCGGTAGGGAATCTCTTCTGGAGCTTGCTTGGAAAGCAAGGGCAAAGGGTTCCGAAGATGATATCAGCATTGTATTGATAGAACTGTGATTGCTGTTTGATTTAGCATTTGGGTTTTTTGTGCCCGACATTATTTTTTATATTGTTTCAGTCCGTCCTTATAGGATTGAATCATCCTCTCCCGAAGAGAAGGCGGAGACAGGATTTCCGCGTCTTTTCCAAATGGGTGAAAATAAACGAATGCCTGTTGTTCGGTGCAGGAAAAAACATACGTGTTTTCTTCGGAACGGACATAATTATACTGTGGTCTGGAAAAAAGTTTGGTTTCATACAATCGCTTGCCGGCATCCGTTAATCGAACCTGAATTTCTGTCGGTTCGCCTATAAGAAAACCGACTCCGCGTTTTTGAATAGCTGCTTCTATATCATCGGTTTCTTTATTCGTTAAACTTCCGTCCTGCGAAGTAACTCTGTAATTTTTCAGATTGGATATTCGGAAGGATGCTATTTTGGGTGAGGTATCCTTTTCCGTTTTTCCGTAGCAAGCAAGATAGGAACGGGTATTCATGGAATCCGTAAGAATCCGGTAAGGATAAACTTCTATATAGCTTTCCTTTTTCTTGTTTTTTTGATCTTTAATTTCTTTGTCTTTATTTTTCTTGTTGTTGCTTTTTCTATCTTCGATTTTTGCATTTTCGCCTTTTTGATCTTTGGGAGGATATACCCGGATTAACCGGTTTTCCGAGCAGGCCCGGTTAATATCCTCAAAGGTTTTCTTATAATAAATTTGTTCTCTTTGGATATACGGTAGCGTGGCATATTCCTCCAGCAGGCATTTAATATAAAGACTGACACGGTCTTTGTATATTTCCTGTTCATCGCAAATTTCAAATAAAATCTCAGCATTTGCTTTGTTCAGATAAATGACATGACGAAGATCCGTTTTATCCTTCTTGCAAAGCTCTATGGATTCCTGTGCATTTTTCTTTTCGCTTTCCATGAGAGCATCAATTACTTCCTTCTTCATTTTTGCATCCAGGCTACAATTTTGAAGAATTCTTTCATAGGACTTACGCGCGGACTGAAGCCGGAATGAAACGGAAGATTCAGCAATTTCCCAAAAGTTCTCTATGATGGTATTGGTAAAGACACCAAAGGAATTGCATCCAAATGTATGCATATCTTCCTGAATGATGGATTCTGCATTACTACTTAAGGAAAAAAAGGTTTTATTCTGTATGTTAATCTCCGGGAATGGCATTTTTTAAATCCTCCTAACAAATGCTTTATAATCATACTAAAATCGTATCAAAAAATTAGCAATAGCACAATAGAGAATGCCGAAAATCAAGTAAAATCGTAATATTTCCATATAAAAATAGTATAACAACTCTTAGTTGCAAATCATTGACACATACTATCCGATGTGATTAAATATAAATAGGTCAGAAACAAAGTTGTTTTGGCCGAAATCTTTTATCAAATCTTTAAGATTTTGTATTTGGAAAACGAATCGAAAAATAATTCACATGATCATATGAAGAGTCATGATGAATTATTCCGGATTGGTTTTTCGGCAAAACATATCAGAATGCAGAAATGACTATTTTGTGGAATGCAGACAAGGCAGCGCGCAGA
>CACZRH010000304.1 GCA_902783455.1 uncultured Lachnospiraceae bacterium
ATGGAGATTACGAGGATATGATTCTGGTGGCGGAAGCCATGCAGGAAAGACGTATCGCAACGATTGCCGTGGATATCGTAAAGAGGGACGGTGTAAAATTCATCATGATTGCAGGACCATCATCCTCCGGAAAAACCTCATTTTCCCACAGACTCTCCATTCAGCTTCGTTCTCTTGGCTTAAAGCCACATCCGATTGCGGTAGATGATTTCTTTGTAAACCGAGATGATACGCCGAAAGATGCAAACGGTGATTATGATTTTGAGTGTCTCGGTGCAATTGACGTGGAGTTGTTTAATAAGGTCATGGGCGAACTTCTGGCAGGAGAAAAAGTGGAAATGCCGACCTTTAATTTCAAAACCGGTCAGCGGGAGTACCGTGGTAATTATTTACAACTCGGGGAAGACGACATTCTGGTGATTGAGGGAATTCATGCGCTGAATGATAAGATGAGCTCCTCACTTCCGAATGAAAGCAAGTATAAAATCTATATCAGTGCGCTTACCACTTTAAATATCGATGAGCATAACCGGATTCCGACCACGGACGCAAGACTTCTTCGAAGAATGGTCCGTGATTTCAGAACCCGTGGTAATTCCGCTCAGAGAACAATCCAGATGTGGCCGAATGTAAGAAAAGGAGAGGAAGAAAATATTTTCCCGTTCCAGGAAGGTGCGGATGCCATATTTAATTCCGCATTAATCTATGAAATCGCCGCACTGAAATCATTTGCGGAACCGCTTTTATACAGTGTTCCGGAAGGAACGCCGGAGTACGCCGAGGCAAGAAGACTTCTTAAATTCTTAGAGTACTTCCTTTGCATGGATACTTCGAAAATCCCGACAAACTCGATTGCCAGAGAATTTGTGGGTGGAAGTTGCTTTAATGTGTAAACAGCCGGCTTATTCGGGGCGGTTTGCGGCAGGAGCATTTTTGTCATATTCAAGAATGTCTCCCGGCTGGCAGTCCAGCGCTTCGCAAATCGCTTCCAGGGTGGAGAAGCGTATAGCAGAGATTTTTCCGTTTTTCATCTTCGAAAGATTGACGTTGGATACGCCGACCTTTTCCGATAAGTCGTTGAGTGACATTTTGCGGTCCGCCATCACGCGGTCCAGTCTTAAAATAATCTGTCCCATAAGCGTACCTCCTTATAATGTCTCATCCGATAAGGTCTTTAAGGAACGGCCGTAATCGAGAATCGTGTAAAATACCCATGTTAAGAATCCGCAGAGGATACCGAATCCGACCCCGGCTGTGCAGCCGATCACAACGGAAATAATAATCATTGAAATCAGGACTCTTTTCATAACCTTTTTACAGAACGGGTTTCCTTCCTTTAAGATGATTGCAAAAATGCTCCGGAATAAGTGCATTGCAACTGTCAGGATTGCTGTAATAACGGTCATGAAGAGAAGATAAAATCCATAGAGCACGCTGTAGGAATCGCCGTTTTCTTCAAAAAATTCCTGAAGTGCAGGAATGTCGGAAGTCAGATTCTGCGAAGTGGGGTGAGGCGTATTGGAAAGATCCTTCTCACCGAATTCGGCTACCTGTACAGGTCCGAGATTTAATTTTAAGCCGCCGTCCGGCTGACGGATTACTTTGCCTTCAGAAATTGCCTGGTTCATCTGCTGATCAAATTCCTCATGGTTTGCAATCATTACGATTCCCGTGACCAGACAGATGACGGTAGCAACCATGGATACGAAAAATAATATCGTGGATACAATTTGAGCTGCCTTGCAGCTTCTTTGTACTTTTTGTAATTTAGCATTTTCTTCGTTCATAATTCGCTCCTTACTTTTGCTTTCTTTTTTAATTTACTTCCCTTCCGACAATTGCATCATAGCACCATGAAAAATGAATGTCAATAATTTTTTATCGATAAACGATAAATATTTTTCAAAAAGCGATAATAAATTATCAAAAAACGTTGCAAAACCATCGAAAGGGTTGCATTTCGATTTACAATTTACATTCAGGCTGCTTTTTATGATATTTTTAGGAAATGTATTGAATTCATATTGAATCGGCGCAGGCAAAACATTATAATTATAAGGTCTATGGGTTTGAAATTATTGACACTTTTGAGTGGGATGAATGATCGCTGCCGTTTTATACGGGAGAGGAAAGTCCGGGCTTCACAGGGCAGGATGCCGGATAACGTCCGGTGGGGGTGACCCTAAGGAAAGTGCAACAGAAAAGAA
>CACZRH010000305.1 GCA_902783455.1 uncultured Lachnospiraceae bacterium
AATCGAGTAGGGAAGAATTTATTCGCACCCTACTCGCTGCGCCGCACGCATGCTTCGAAGAAGCAAATTTCCATATGCGGGCGTGCGCATAAAAAGGGTTGTGCTTGAATGCACAACCCTTGTATTTTTGAAATAAACTATTTAAAACAGAATCCTTACATTTTTCTTCCTGTTGATTTCATTTATGGCTTTTGGCAAAACCACCTTCAGCGCATCCCATGCCTGATCCCAGTTATGCTCTCCGGCCGCCTGGTACTGAAAGATATTATATCCTTCCGTAAAGCCGTACCTTCTTCCGTTTTCTATAATCAGCTCCATCTGTTCTTTTCCGCCGTAACGGCCTCTGTAATCCTCTTCACAGCCGGTGTCACCACAGGTGTTATAAATCCGGATACGTTCTGAATAAGCCTTTATTTGAGGGAAAATTTCCTCTCCCGAAAAAATGGTACTGCATCCAATCGGACTCATCGGAATATAGGTATCCGCCAGTTTTACCAGATTCGGCTTTGTCAGTATATTCCACCAGATATAATATGCACCGTTGGAAAAACCGGAAATGATTCGCCCGGAGCTTTCCTTTTTGGTACTGTACAAAGAATCCACCAGAGTCACGATATCATTAAAATTCGTATAACTGTAAACGCTCTCCGGAATTACCACCACAATCATCCGGGTGATATCTTTTTCCCGGATCATTTCATCAAGTATTGTCTGATACGGAGTATCCAATGCCTGATTGTCAACGGAATACAGTCCCTCCAAAATATAAAAAGTGGTAAATTCAGCGGATGTGGAATATCCTTCCGGTGTATAAACGTAAATATTGTGTTCCTCGGGAATTTCTTTATTTGTATCATCTGCTCCCGTCAGATTTGTTTCACTGATCGGTATCACACCGTCAATTCTAAGTGTATCAATTCTCCCGCCGGATGCCTTTGTGTGAATGTTTGCTAATAAAAAAATACAGATTGCTATCATCAGGCCTGCAAACGGGGATACTGTTTTTATAAAACGATTATTCATTTCCATGATTCTTTTCTATAATTCTTTCCCTGTCTGTTTCGGACCGGTTTTTACTAAATGGCCTTCCAAAAACAAAACTACCCGTCCATTATATATGATTTTCATTATAAATTCCACCGTTTTTTTATGTAATCGAGCAGGGAAGATTTATCGCACCCTGCTCGCGTGCCGCCCGCGTGCTTCGAAGAAGCAAATTTCCTTATGCGGGCGTGTACCTAAAAAAGAAGCGGCCGGTATACTAACCGACCGCTTTCCCATTGTTAAAATATCAAGAATTCCGGTAATTTAATTACCTGCTTTAATTAGTTTGCATTCCATGCGTTGATGTCATGCACGGTTCTCTTCACATAAGAGGTGTGAAGAATGTGATGTGCCTTCTCACCACAAGGCTCTCCCATGAACTCAGCATAAAGCTTCTGAACGGAAGGATTCTCGTGAGATTTACGACGAGGCATACTCTCATCATATCCGTATAATACGGAAGCACGTTTGGAACGATAATCCTCAAAGTTACGAACGCGAGCCGGAACCTGAGGCTGTCCGCCACCATTGATGCAGCCACCCGGGCAAGCCATGATTTCTACGAATGTATAATCCGTTTCACCTGCGCGAATCTTATCCATGATTCTCTTAGCATTGGAAAGACCGGATGCAATTGCAACCTTCACCTTTACGCCGCCTGCTTCATAAGTAGCTTCTTTAATTCCTTCGAATCCACGAACTTCCTTGAACTCGATCGGGCTGTCATTGGTTTCACCGGTAAGTTTCCAAACAGCGGTACGAAGAGCTGCTTCCATAACACCACCGGTAACACCGAAGATAACAGCTGCACCGGTACTCTCGCCCATCGGATCGTCAAATCCTTCATCGGGAAGAGCCGTAAAATCGATGCCGCATCTCTTAACGAGACGTCCGAGTTCTCTTGTCGTCATGGTGAAGTCAAGATCAGGAATACCATCTCCTGCTGCACTCTGGTCATCACGACCGATTTCGAATTTCTTTGCGGTACAAGGCATTACGGATACGGAAACGATGGACTTCGGATCCCATCCCATCTTCTGAGCGTAATATGTCTTTAAGATTCCACCGAACATCTGCTGCGGGGACTTGCAGGAAGACAAATGATCTAACTGATCAGGATAGTAATGCTCACAATATTTAATCCATCCGGGTGAACAGGATGTCATCATCGGAAGAACGCCGCCCTTTGTTACTCTTTCAAGCAACTCGTTTGCTTCTTCCATGATGGTAACGTCTGCTGCAAAATCGGTATCGAATACTTTCTCAAATCCGATTCTTCTTAAAGCTGCAACCATCTTTCCTTCTACCGGAGTTCCGATTGGAAGATCGAACATTTCGCCAAGACCTGCACGAACAGCGGGAGCTGTCTGAACAACTACATGCTTCTCAGGATCAGCGATTGCTTCCAGAATCTTATCCACATCGGATTTCTCATAAATAGCACCAACCGGGCAAACCGCGATACACTGTCCGCAGCTTACGCAGGATGTATCACCAAGTCCCATTCCGAAAGGAGAAGAAACCTCGGTAATGAATCCACGGTTGTTTGCGCCGATAACGCCGATACCCTGTGTCTTTTCGCAGGCAGCGATACAACGACGGCAGTTAATACATTTGTTATTGTCACGTACCATATGAGCTGCGGAATCATCGATTTCGAACTCATTGGCAACACCTTTGTACTTATCTACATCAT
>CACZRH010000306.1 GCA_902783455.1 uncultured Lachnospiraceae bacterium
AGCCGGAATTGCATAGTGGCCTTCTTTTGCTTTGTTGATCATTTCTGTAGCAGAAACTAATGCCATAACATATACCTCCATATATAAATTTATTTGATAACAGTACTTCTTACCAAACCTGATTGAAGTTGATAAAAACCTGTCAGTCTCGCAAATCGATTATATCTTATTTTGAAAAAAAAGAAAAGGGGGCATCGGGATTTTCGCACCCGAATAATTGTGATAGAATAGAGACGTATTTGTACACTAATTTTAAGAAAAGGGGAGCATAAAATGACAGACGTACAAAGAACCACGCATGAACCACAGTCCCCCGGAAGGAAAGCCGCCTTTTTGATCTGGCTCATTCCGGTGCTTTTCATTTTATTCATCTGCCTTCTGCGGTGCTTTTATTCCGTGGACGAGCAGCATAATGCGGTTGTCACACAGTTTGGCCGCATCGTCAAAGTAAACACGGCGGGATTTTATTTCAAAGCGCCGTGGCAGGCCGTGAAAAAAGTGGACATGACCACGCACGGAACCGGAATCGGATATGTCGTATCCTCCACGGGACAGAACCTTGTTGACAAGGACAACGGCATCATGATTACCTCCGATTTCAACCTTTTAAACATCGATTTTTATCTGGAATACCGTGTCTCGGACCCGATTGCCTACCTCTATAATGCGGAGGACCCGGAAGGCGAGCTTTCCAATATCGCACTCGCTAACATCCGTACCGTGGTTTCGAACTACACGGTTGACGAAGCGATGACAACCGGAAAAAGCCAGATCCAGGCGGATGTCAAGGAAGCAATGATTACCGAATTAAATTCCCGCAACGTCGGCCTGACGGTCGTAAACATCACGATTCAGGATTCGGAGCCGCCGACCGCTGAAATCATTGCGGCATTCAAGGCCGTAGAAACCGCAAAACAGGGCGCCGATACCGCAATGAACAATGCGCATCAGTATCAGAACCAGAAGATTCCCGAGGCGGAAGCCAATGCGGATAAAATCGTTCAGCAGGCAAACGCAAAGAAGGAATCCCGTATCGCTGAAGCGGAAGGCCAGGTTGCCAGATTCAACGAAACCTACGCGGAATACGAAAAATATCCCTTAATCACCAAGCGTCGTATGTTCTATGAAAAAATGGAAGAAATTCTTCCCGGCATTAAAGTCATCATCACCGACGGAAATACCGAAACGATGCTGCCGATTGATCATTTTAATTAGGAAAGGGGATGAGAAAAATGATTAAAACAATAAAAAAGACTATTCTTCCGATTATCATCGTGTTTGTACTTTTTATCGGAGGCATCATCTTCTTTAATGCAACCGTATATACCGTAAAAGTGAACGAATCCGCAATCATCATCCGTCTCGGCAAAATTCAGGCAGTCGAATCGAATCCCGGAATGCATATACACGCGCCGTTCATCGAGTCCGTCACCAAAGTTTACACCGGCGATATCCTTTACGATATCCCCGTTTCCGATGTCATCACCTCGGATAAAAAATCCATGATTGCAGACAACTACGTCATCTGGTCGATTACGGATCCGACCAAGTATTACCAGACGCTCGGCGCTGTCAGAGGCCGCGCGGAGGAACGTATCGAAGCGGCTGTTTACAATGCCACCAAGAATACCATTTCCTCAATGACGCAGGATGACATCATCGCAGCCCGCGGAACGACATTAACCGATATGATTACCAAAGCGTCCAACTCCGACATTTCCCAGTACGGCATTACGATTGAACTTGCGGAAATCAAGGCACTCGATTTACCGGACGACAACAAGGAAGCCGTTTACGAGCGTATGATTTCGGAACGTAACAACATCGCCGCAAGCTACACCGCAAAGGGTCAGGCCGAAGCACAGAAGATTAAAAACGAAACCGACAAGCAGGTTGCCATTCTGACCGCTGCTGCCGAAAAAGATGCTGCAAAAATCGAAGCCGAAGGCGAAGCGGAATACATGAGAATTCTCTCCGGCGCCTACAATGACGAAGGCAAGGCCGAGTTTTATAACTACCTGCGCGGCCTGGATTCCTTAAGTTCCATGACCGGCGACAACAAGACACTGATCCTCGATAAGGATTCCGAGTACGCAAAGATTCTCTACGGAAATCAGGAATAAGAAGCGATTCGCCTCCCGCATGAAGCAAAGCAAAAAAGCAACAGGCCAACCTGTTGCTTTTTCTTATATCTTCTTAACTTTTAATACTTCTTAAATATCCCTTCCGCACAGTAACTGTTCCAGTAATCCCTTAATTCGCCTTCATAAATCAGATTGAAATCCTTCGCATACTGGAAGTCAAAAATATCCGTCTCGACATATTTTTTTTCGGTAAAATTGACGCCGCTCTTTTTCAGAATTCTTGCCACGAACTGCGTGCAGTAATAATGATTCGGGATCTCCGGATAATGCTTAAAATTCGCTGCTAAAATACCGGGGAAATTGTAACGCAGTTTCCTTCGATTTTTCCAAAGCCGCTTAATCATGGCTTCGGCTTTATAATACTGTTCCTCTGTTACCGGGACTTCGTAGATTGCACAGATGGTATGTTTATATCGGCTGTAAACATTCCGAAACGGCAACTCATGCACCATTCCACCGGGAATAAAAATATACTTAATCAATCGGCCGAAGCTGAACATATGATGAAGATTCCGATCCAGTGAAATCGAACAGTGCGAATACTGCCCTTTCATTTTGCCCTGTAAAACTCTTGAAGGAAGGGTCCCAGTCATGGAGAGCATCACGTAAAGGTGATGATTCTTCTCTTCCGGTTTCATTTTTTACACCTCAAATGTTGCAATCATTTCTTCGAAGGTCTGTCTTCTGCGAATCAGCTTAGCGGTGCCGTCCTTCGTAATCAGCACTTCCGCTGCCAGGCATCTGGAATTGTAATTGGAGCTCATGGAAAATCCGTAAGCACCTGCATCGAGAACACAAACCAGATCTCCTCTTTTGATTACCGGGAGATTGCGATCCTTACATAATAAATCGCCGGATTCGCAGATATTTCCGGTCACGTATATGTTCTCACGTTCCCCGTCCGTCACTGCTTTTCCGTTTCGGAGAATTTCAATATCATGCCAGGAATCGTAAAGCGTCGGTCTCGCAAGCACGTTCATACCGATATCGGTTCCCGCATATTTATTTCCGTAATTCTGTTTTACCGCATGCACGCGGCCTAAAATCACACCGCCCTCTGCTACGCAGTAACGACCCGGCTCGCTTTTGAAAAGCGGAACAGTTTCGGGATGTCTTGCAACATATTCATCCAACAGCGCCGTAAAGCGTTTGGAAAAACTCTCCATGTCAAATTTTGCTTCATCATCAAGCTTGTGATACGGAATGCCGTATCCGCCGCCGAAATCAATGTACTCAAGCTCATCAAATTTTTCGGCAATGCGAAGGAAATTCTCTACCGCATCCAGGAACGGCTGCGGATCCAGATACTGACTTCCGACATGCTGGTTGATTTCCGCAATGTGGAGATTATATTTTTTTGCGATATCAAAAATCGCATCCACATCATGTTCTTCAATTCCGAACTTCGTCTTCTTGCCGGCTGTAACCACCTTCTCGTGATGTCCCGCTCCGACACCGGGATTGATTCGAACGGAGCATTTTCCGCCCGGATTCAGCTGTCCGAAAAGTTCCAGCTGTTCAAGGCTGTCGAGGCTCGTCATGATGTTATGGTCAATTGCAAACTGAAGCTCCTCTTCGGAAACATTATTCGGCACAAAGAAAATCCTGTCCTCGGGAAATCCGGCTTTGAGCAAAAGCCTCATCTCGCCGACACTCATCGCATCCGCATTTAAGCCCTCTTCCAAAGCCATTTTCAGAATGCTTAAGTTGCTGTTTGCTTTCATGGAAAAATTGGCGCGATACGGATACTTCGTAATAACACCGGCCACATCCTTCATGTGCGCTCTTAAGTTCTCTTCATTGTACACATAAAGCGGTGTACCGTATTTCTGTGCCAGCTCTTCCGGATTCTCTTTTCCGAAGAATCCGCTTTCTTCAACAAATGATTTCATTTTTCTTTCCTCTTACCTCTTTTACATCAAACAAAAATCTTTTCTAAAATAACATTTTTACGGGGCTTTGTCAAAAAATCCAAGCAGTTCTTCCGGCTTATCAATTATGGGATTTGCCCCAAGTTCCTCCAGCACATTTCTGCTTCTAAATCCCCACGAAACGGCAATGCAGTCCATGCCCGCATTTTGTGCCGTCATTAAATCCACGTTGGAATCGCCGACGTAAACCGCTTCCGAAACCGGAACATCGAGTCTTCGAAGCACCTCATATACCATCGCCTTATCGGGTTTTAACGCAAAGCCCTCCGTCTCTCCCATAGTTTCGTCAAAGCAGCCTTTGAAGTATTTATCCACAAGCGTCTGCATCGCGAAATGTGCCTTGTTGGAAACAACGGCCGTCTTTAATCCTTTCTCCCGCAGCTTCTTTATTACTTCCACGATTCCTTCATACGGCCTTGTATGGTCCTCACTGTGTGCGGAATAATATTCCACCATGTCCGTATAGACCATTTCCGCAATCTCCGGAGAAGTGTCCGCAGGCAATGCGCGAAGTACCGTATTTTTCAGACCGTTCCCGACAAAGTAATACTGCTCTTCCACGGTATGTTCCGGGAATCCGTGCTTTCTAAGCGCATAATTGGTCGCTTCTAAAAGATCCTCAATGGTATTTAAAATGGTTCCGTCCATATCAAAGACAACCGCCTTATATGCGGGCTTTTCATAAATATGCCAGTTCCCGCGGCCGTGTTTTTTTACATAATAAAGAGCCTTGTCTGCCGATTCGTAAAGCTGTTCGAATTTCCGTCCATGCTCCGGATAAACCGCAATTCCGACGGAAAGCGAAACCTTTCCGGCATATTCTTCTTTTTCGAATTCCTTCGAAATCTCATACTTTAAGCGATTTGCAAGGTGAAAAATCGCATCCTTTGAATTGATGTTTCGAAGGAAAATGATAAACTCATCTCCGCCGATTCGTCCTGCCACATCATTTCCGCGGAAGCTTCCGTTGATAATCCGGCCGATTCTTGATAAGACATCATCCCCAACCGCATGCCCGTAGGTATCGTTAATGCTTTTAAACTGATCGACATCAACCATCATCAGTGCACAGTGATCCTGCTCCTTATAATAGTTTCCGATCATCATGCTGATGAGCTCCTCGACCGCTCCCTTGTTTAAAAGTCCGGTAAGCGGATCTGTCTTGGAACGTTTTTCGAGTTCCATTTTTAAAAGCTCTTTTTCGGTAACATCATTTATGAGCGCTATGATTCCCGTAACGTTGCCTTCATCGTCGAAAACCGGGCGTTTTACCAGCTCCAGAAATTCATGCACGCCGTCATCATTTTCTTCGATAATGTAGTCCGTGCCCTCGCCGGTCGCAAGCATGACCTTATCCGTTTCCATCGCCTTTTTCGCATTTTCCTTATCCTTACGGATATCGAGGTCGGTCTTTCCACGGATGGTCCAGTATTTATCCTCGTGATTGATATGATGCCAGTACTGGGTGCAGAAAACATAGCGGCCTTCCGAATCCTTTAAATAGATATTCGACGGAAGCTGTTTTAGCATTTTCTGCATTTCGGTATAGGTAAACGAATCCTTTGCACGAATGGCATTTTGAAGTCTTTTTACGATATTTCTGCGAAATCCGGGCGGGTACAAAAGATCCGAGAATCCTCTGTCAAAGCAGTCCAGCTCCTCTTCCTTCGGCGTATGATCGATGACTGCAATGACCGGTATGGATGCATAGATTCGATCTGAATCCAGGAAATCCATAATCGGATATCCGGCCTTTCTGCTAAGCTCCAAATCCACAACGACCGCGGAAATCTCTCCAAGCCTGTCGTGCACGATTTGGCACGCCTCCGTCTCCGAATGCGTCATAATCAATTCAAAATCACTTGAAAGCAAACCTGTAAACTCTTCTAAAAGTCCTCCTTCGGGAAAAATCATTAAAAGCGTTTTCATACTCCTTTACTCCTTTGAACCCCAGCATATGCTGTTTCAGCACTGTGCTCTTTCTGTATTGCCATTTCAACTCTGCTATTCC
>CACZRH010000307.1 GCA_902783455.1 uncultured Lachnospiraceae bacterium
GCAGAACAGGAAAACCGTGAACCGGATTTGATGGAACAATTTTCCTGCCATAAATTACGGCATTCATTCGCGGCACGAAGTGTTGAAAATGACATCAATCCGAAATTGCTTCAATCCGTTTTAGGGCATTCGTCTTTTTCTACAACGATGGATATATATGCTGAATTCCGTGATGAAAAGAAGGCTGAAGCGTTTGAAGAAATCCGTAAAATTGCTTCCCTTGCCTGAAATGCTTTACTGCAATTTTACTGCAAATGTACCGTGATATCACAAAGTAAGACACGGAATAACGCAAGGGCATGAAGTGAAAAACGCCTGATTTATAGGCTTTTCAAAGGGTAAACATGGATAGACAAAAGAACAGGAAAATGGTTCAAATGAAATGGTATGATAGGGGTCTCCAAAACCTTTGGTGGGAGTTCGATTCTCTCATCCCCTGCTGAAAAAGAGCTGAAAGTCCGGTATTTATCAGGACCTTCAGCTTTTTTGATTCTGTGCGATTGTAAAAGTCATCACCCAAGTCATCACCCAGGAGTCCGCCAGGAAATCTGCTCTGCATTAAGACAGTTATGACATAAGATTACAGAAAAGGAGAAAAGCAGTTATCTCGTTATCTAACGGTGTCAAACCGTTTTTCGATGCCTGGAAACCCCTTATTTTATGCTACATCTCCTCCACCCCCATACGATGTAGATTTTTTTACCACAAAGCAAAAATCTGATATAATCAGTAATAAATCGGAAACGTCCATGGTGAAGGTTCTGCCGTCACCGCCATACCATTGTGTTTTTGTGTGCGAAGCGAAAGTGCATATGGAAAAGTCCAGGGAAGGCGGGAGGGCGGCATCCCCTATGGGTTTCCACCTGTGAAGAATAAATGGATAAAAGAGAGGTAGTTTTATGCTTGCAAGAAGGGAAAAACGCTACACACATTTCGGAATAAAGGTAATTTTTCTTGTTTTATTTTATGTGACGATGTTCCAGAGAACAACTTTTGGATCGACCGATCTGTCCGATTGGCAAGTAGCAAAACGTTATGAGAAATTTCTTTCTCAGAAAAAGACTATGCGGTTAAAATCGCCTATGGATGGAGACTGCTTTTCTCTGAATATTAAAAACTGTTATTTTAATGTTTTGGACATTAACGGAGATAATTGCGATGAATTGATTGTCTGTAATCGCCTTCAGGGCTTTCATGATATGAATTTGCATATATTCAGAATCAAAAATAAAAAGATACAGTATCTGGGGTCTATAAAGAATGCGAAAGATGAAAAAGGATTCTGGTTTTCTCCGCGTTATCACGCATTATTATCGGTAGATTTCGGAATTGGCAGGACGATTCGTTACCTGAATCCTTCTGAAGAAGGAATTAACAGAGCGTATACGCTTTATGAAATCGGGAAAAATGCAATGCGTTTACAAAGAAGCGCACTGATTACTACAAACACAATTGATGGGCACTATTGTTTCCTGAGGCGGCATAATAGCATCAAACCGATATCTTTAAAAAAGTATTACAAATACTCTAACGGATATTGGGAGAATAGTTTTTGTGTAGATATGGTAAGAAATACGAAATCGAATCGAAAGGCATTTTTATATCATATATATCACAGGGATAATTAATAACAGGAAATGGCAAAAGCCATTTCCTGCAAAGCCTGAAATTGCTATTTGATTGCCTGTATTATTGGGTTTCCAAGGTGCGAAGCCCATTTTTCTATTTAAAGTTTTGCAAAGTAGTCTCTCATATTTCTTTTAATCTATTCTTCCGGTCTTTGTCTGTATTTGTTTGCGCCAGTGACGAGAGAATATTAAAGGCAGTCTCTCGTCCTGTATCGTTAAGTTTATAAAAATTAGACAGAAGCTGATCCACTTTATCCATCTCCGAATATTCAAACAGCATCAGGATCGGAACGGTCCTGTTTTTGATATAAGAGGATTTATTGATCTTCGCCGTCAGCCCTCCAAGTTCTGACAGCTTCTGCGGCAGTACCTCCCCATCTTCATATGGATTATCCTTGCAGATATCAGTCACATTAATATCCAGAATGTTCGCCAGACGCAGCGCATGGTCAAACCGGACAGAAGAATCCCGCCGGATGATCGAATACAAGGTATCATCGCTGATCCCGGCAAGGTTTGCCACATGCCGTACGGACATGCCGCTTTTTTTTATCGCTTCCTGCAGGTTCTTTCCATATCCCATTATGAATACCTCCATATGTACATTATTACAATTCATCCGGTTGTTCTCATGATATCATATAGCAACGATTCGTGCAACGAAAGAATTTAATTAATTAATTGTTGACATGTGACGGAGCTCGGGCTAAAATGGCTACAATACGTGCAATGCAAGAATATTTCAGA
>CACZRH010000308.1 GCA_902783455.1 uncultured Lachnospiraceae bacterium
GATCCTCATGGAAAGGGTCGGATGGGAATAGTTTAAAGCAATCTCCCATGGATGTGGATTGATATCAGACAGAGATTCCTTCACCAGCTTCTTTAAAGCGCTGATCAAAAATGCTTTCACTGTATCCAGGAAAAATGTCTTTTTCGTTGTCTTGTTCATTCCATACTTTTCTTCGATCACAAAGGTGGAATAATATGAATGCGGCAATGACACCAGGAGGTTTATTCCCATAAAGATCATAATACAGATAAAATATCTTACATAAATCCTGAATCCGTGAAACTCACATGCTAAAATAAAGAAATATCGTTTATTGAAGCAAGATTTCCGGATTAAATCAACATATTATTTTGCACCCATCTGGTGCCGTTTTTAGGGATTTTTAATTGCCGGAATCTCTGGAAAATAGTATACCACTTACAGTAGAAATATTCAAATCGAAAGGCGGTCAAGTATCTTGCCTTATCCCCGGATTACCAAGGAAAGCCACAATCAGGTATGTTCGGGATGCAGGCCGTACCAGGAAGACTGGAGCCTGAGGATGAGGAGGTGTAAAGCCTTGAATGTACTTCGTCAATGCTTTGTTTACGTCAGGAATCAATTTGCCGGAACACAGCGGATGAGATCGAAGCCATCATTGACCTTGCCTGGAAGGATTTTCAAGCCAGGCTACGCCAAACGATGACAACGGAGTAAATCAATCACAGAACCGTCCCCTGATTGACCCTATACATTTCCTTAATACTGATCAGTCTGCATTTACCAGCATTTTTTTTAACATAATCGGTAAAGCCACTGAGGGAAAAGATATAGATATCCGGATCTGTGACAGGGAGATATTTGACTTTATCCATAAGGTTTTCTAACTCCGTCTTATTAAACACAGAATTCTTAAACTTGCACTCCCCGACAAGAAGGATATTCTTATCGTTTTTTCCTACCAGATCTATCTCAATCTGCTTATTTTTTTTGTTTTCATCAAGCACAGAAGCCTGGTATTCTCCTATCTCCGTAAGAACCGGAAGTTGCCGATGCTTAAATTGATTGAAATAAGTCATCTAATGTTATTGTATTAACAAAATCGCTAAAGTACTCCACATGTTTTAACCCAAATGTTGTAATCAGTGTATTATGTATTGAAGCCTTTTTCGGAACAATTTCGCGCAGCAGCCGCTCTCTTCTTACAAGAGCAAAATGGCAATCCTTATTTGCTATGAATTCATCGCTATAAAACCTGACCTCACACATATTTATCACATTATCTTTTCTTTCGATAATTAGATCAATCTGCGTACCTTCTTCCTCATCGGTGCCTTTTTTAGACCATAGCGACTCATCGGTGCTGACTCCGCTTATGCCAAGGGCAGCTTTTATCTGATTAATATGATTAAAACACAGGTTTTCAAATGCCAGACCATTCCATACCACGACGGATTGCGACCCTGCATAACTCAGCCATTCTTTCTTTGCTCTGGAAGAACTGTCATTTACAAATCTTAAATAGAAAATGCAGAACGGATCGGATACTTTATAAAAACTGTTTCTTTTACCATTACCATAAGAATCATATTTAATGATAAATGCTCCGGATTCCAGTGCTTTTAGCTGTTTACTAAATAACCCGCTATCCGTAATCCCGGTTTTCCCAAGTAACTCCTTTCTGGTCAACCCTCTTTTTTTGGAGTTCAGCGCAACTACGATTGCCTTCATTACATCTGGATTTGTAAAGAGTGACGAAAACAAACGGTCGAACTCATTTCTCAAAGGCGCACCTTTGTCAAAGAAGAGAGCCTGTATATTCTGTGAAACACTTAAGGGTTTTTCAAAATAATTCAGATAATACGGAATTCCGCCTACCATCATATATGTTTGCGTGATGTCATAGCGAGACAGTGATATACCTTTCGAAATAAAAAACTGTTCACACTCATACAGGTTGAATGGCTGAAGTTCAATTTCGTATGTAAGCCTGCCATAAAGACCTCCGTGATTGTTGACCAGTTTATCCATTATCCATGAGGTAGAACTACCACAGACAACAAGCATTATATTATGTCTATAACATGCCCAACTGTTCCAGAAGGCTTCCAGGCCTGTCATAAAACCTGATTTTGGAGTGTCCATCCATTGTATTTCATCAAGGAATATCAGCAGTCTTCCCTTTTTGTCGTCTCTTTCCATCAGAAATCGCTCAAGCATATAAAAGGCATCAAGCCAGGATTGCGGAGGCTTATTTTCTTCCATTCCCTGCATCATAAGCGAATGATGAAAATGCCTGAGTTGTTCCTTCATATGATTCTTTTTAGAAGTATTATCATTTTCAATGATGATTGGCGATAGTCCTGCATGTCTGAATGTGATTTCACTTTTAAAGACTTCGTCTATCAGATATGTCTTGCCTACTCTTCTTCGCCCATAAACTGCCACAAATTCAGCTCGTCCGCTTTCATACAAATCCCTGAGCTTTTTTTGTTCTTTCTCTCGCCCTGTTATCATGCCACCCCCCTTTTTTTGAATATACTTTTCGGTAAATCGGATTATTGATATGTTCACCGTAAATTATAATCGTCCAGTGCGTTTTCGTCAATAGAGTGAGCATATAATTTTCGGCATATGGCAAAACAAATCCTTTCACCGAAAAATATTCCGACAATCCTGGACTTCTAACTAATTCACATCGGTTTGTAAGAGGGATTTATATGCAGCAGATAAGGAATTCAAACATACGCATGATATATATAAGTTGCTAAAGTCAACTACATATATGAATGAGGAAATCGGCA
>CACZRH010000309.1 GCA_902783455.1 uncultured Lachnospiraceae bacterium
CGTTCATTTCGGTAATAATGTAAGTCACTCCCATAGACGTTCCAATCATATTTGGAATTCAAATATCAGAAAGGTTAGATGCAAAGTTAACGGCGGAACCCAGACTCTTCATGTTTGCACCAGATGCTTAAAGTCTAACAAAGTTGAGAGAGCTTAATATCTTGTTTCGAATTTGATTACGTTCGCTTCTTTTTTAAGAAGCTTGGAATAAAAAAAGAACCATTCGGTTCTTTTTTTATTTCCTGATATGATTTTTTAGCAATTACTCTTCTGCTCCGTCATCGAAAGCGATTTTCTTTGCGCTTTCATCATCGATCTTGGAAGGATTTCCTTTTTCTTTGAACCGGTCAACCAAATCCGGAATCAGATCGATAATCTTCGTCATGGTATCCTGATTCTTGATATTAACAAGCTTGGTTCTGCCTTCATGAATAACAAGTACTGCGGAAGGAGTCAGTTTCGCACCCATACCGCCGCATCCGCCGCCGGATTTTTCCCCGTTTGCACTTCCTGCACCGATTCCGAAGGAAACATCCACTAAAGGAACGATAATCGTATCATCAATATGTGTTGCTTCTCCGACCACGGTTTTGGATGAAAGAAATCCGTCCATTCCGTTTAATAAGGAATCAACCACTGCGTTAAAATTGGTATCAGCCATGTTTTTTACCCTCCCGTGTAAACAATTTGATCATTTTTCTTACATGCTTATTCAGATATGCCCGAACTGCATAAAATGCAAGAACGGCAAGCTGGAAATGTCCTTTTATATACAGGTTTCCTTCAAAAACGGATTCGTTAAATTCCGCATCCAGACGAATTTGTTTCCGGTAATACGGATAAATCATACTGTATATGGCAACGGCTTTCGCGGTATCCGCCGGATTGTCGGCACCATAACGAATCTTAACCCGAACCTTTCTCGGTCTGACGTGTTTTAAAATTCCGATTATGGTCTTTTTAATCATCTGAAAGGCCGGTTCCATGCTCTTGTAGTGAAGGACCTTGTAATAATACCGTACCATTTTGGAATAATAGCGGTATTTTTTCTGGAACTCTTTTATGCTCCGTTTAAGATTATAACATTTTTCTTTGATTTTGGAAAAGAAATTCTCAATATTATCAAAGAATTCGTCGATGATTGATTTCGGACTCTCGGGTGGCAGTTCTTTTGCCATAAATTCATCGATTTCTTCTTTGGATGGTCCGAATTCTTCATCGGGGATCTCTTCCGGATTCTCTTCACCGGATGCTTCATCGGATACTTCTTTTTCTTCATTACCGCTTATTTCATCGATGTTTTCCGGTTCCGAAATAAACTCCGGTTCGGAGATTTCTTCCTCTTCATCCGTAAAATCGTATTGGTAGACCTTAAACCATAATATTTTGGCTACCAGGAGCGGTTTCCCGTCTTCGAACGTAAAAATCACCCGTAACAGATGAAACAGGAATGATACTACGGCTTTTGCCTTAAATTTAGCGTGATAATCCGCCTCTATTTCATATTTAAAAGGCCAGAGAAGAATAATCAGCAGAATCAAAAGAATTAAAGCGATGATGCCTAAAAGAACAAAGCCGATGATTGTTAAAATATTTAAAAAAATCATGTCGCGGCACTGCTTTCCGAAGACTCGTCTTCGTCTTTTTTCGGGGATATTTCAATCAGCGAACGGACTCTGGAAAATTTGGTTACAATTTCATTTTGCGCCAAAATGCTTCCCCGGTAATCAAATTCGGTTTTGCTGTTTTTTACATAATCATCATAAGTTTCTTCGACAATGTGTTGCAGAATGGCAATTGCATTGGAAGCGTTGGAGGCAAAGCCTGCAATTAAAGGCTTATGATTTTTATAATAGGCGTGATCTAAATTCTTGATTTCCGTAAATTCCGGCCTGTTTGATATTTCGGGAAAATATATGCAGTAAAGCGGCATACGAAAAAGCTTCCTTTTGGAAAAAGGAAGTAGTTGCCTTTTATGAAGCATTTTATTGCTTTTTTCATCGACATAAAGATTAGAAATATACTGCATATGCATAAGGAAAGCCCATAGAAATCCTATGGGCTTGAAAAAAACGAAATTATTTGCTTAATTTTTCAACCATTTTCAGAATTGCATCCGCATCAAAAGGTTTTGTTACGAATTCGGAAGCCCCAAGCTTAATCGCATCCATCATTTTATTCTGCTGTCCGGCTGCGGTAACCATAATTACTTTGGCATCTTCCTTTTCCTCGCGGATGTTTTTGAGTGCCTCTAATCCGTCCATAATCGGCATTGTGATATCCATGGTGACAACCTGAGGGGAAAATTCCTTAAATTTATTTACTCCGTCAAGTCCATCCACAGCTTCTGCGACGATTTCATGTCCGGCACCTTCCAAAATTCCACGAAGAATCTTTCTGGAAGTTCTGGAATCATCAACAATTAAAATTCTTGCCATTTTTAATTCTCCCCCTCGACAATCAATTTTTCATTGAAAACGGATAATAAATCAATTTTTACTCCCTGAATAAATACGGGAATTACAATGATTTTGCAGGCTTTTAAAGTAGCAGCTCCTTCTCTGTACTGCGGAGGAAGCATATCCACGTTGAATTTCGGTGAACAGTCGGATGCGAACATACCATTTACGCAGTTGATGAATTCTGCACACGCATCAAGTGCATCGGCATCAACAGTTTCAAATTCTTCACCGGCAAATTTATTGGCAACCTTCAATAAATTATTTCCGCTTGCGGTGAAACATAAGCTTGCATCCGCATCACCGGAAATATGCTGAAGTGCATATCCGTCTGCCTTATAAATGCTGACGGTTTCTGCCTTGGCCATATAAAGATCGCTGTCGATTAAACGCATCAGAGTCTTAACGAATACAAGAATATGCTCTTTTTGATATTCATCCAGACCAAGAGGCAAAAACAAAGGAATTAATAAATCCGCTTCGCCGCTCTTTAAGCGATCCATTTCGGTTTGTGTGAAATTGAGTTCTTTCTGGAAGTCATTATAACAGCTTTCGATTTCTTCCATTGTCATAAGATTTTCATTGGTGATTTCCTGAACAAAGGAAAGATACAGATTTCCCTGCATTCCGAGAAGTCTGCCGACCTGTTCATTGGTTAAATAGCCTTTTTCAACGGCAATATCACCGAATCTTTTGTCCAGCATGGACTGAAGTCTGTTCACTTCATCTGCCTGCTCTAAGGTCATAAGCTTTTCTGAAACTGCAATCAGTCCAAGCTTTACGCGAACCTTCTTCTGCTCTTCATATACTTTGGCAAGCTGGTCGGAATCCAGTTTTCCGATTTGCTTTAAATAATTACCAAACAA
>CACZRH010000310.1 GCA_902783455.1 uncultured Lachnospiraceae bacterium
CCGGACTTCGGGGCATATCTGAAATACGCTTTCAAAATGGCAGGGAATTCTTTTGCGGGTCCGGAGCTTTTGCAGGTTGTGGGAAATAACCTTTTGGTACTTCTTACGGCTTTGATTTTAATCTTTCCCATATATCCCAAAATTCTCGAACGATACGCAGCTTCGGGAGAGCGTAAGAAAAATATTATTTACACGGCAGGCGGATTTGCTGCGGTGTTACTTTTGATTTTATGCATTGCGAATCTGGTGAGGGATTCCTATAATCCGTTTTTGTATTTCCGATTTTAAATCATGTTTCCGGCTTCGGAACAGGCCATACCGAATGATCATTTCTGAATAGAGATTGTCTGAATGGATAGTATGAATAGATTAAATAAGGAACTGATAAATAACATATGAAAACAAAATCATACCTTAAATACATACCGGTTTTTCTTTCGCTTGTGATTCTCTTCGGATTTGCAGTCGGCTTTTTGATTTTGCCCAAAAGGAATTTTTCCGATAATGAAAACAGAGTGCTTGCGAAGTGTCCGGAGCTTTCCGTAAAATCCGTGGCAGACGGAAGCTTTCAGAAAGATTTTGAAAATTTCCTTTCGGATCAGTTCCCGTTACGGGACCGCCTTCTTTCGTTGTCGGTTTTGGCGGCCAGAACAGAAGGAAAAAATGAAATCAATCACGTTTTGTATCTGAAGGATGAAAGCGGAAAGATTCGACTATTGGATTGTTATGAGAAGCCGCAGAATGCAGAAAAATTCGTAAATGCTGTCACGAAGTTTGCGGATAAGACCGAGAATGCGAATGTAATTGTAATGCTTGTTCCGACAGCGATTTCTTTGTATGAGGAAGACCTTCCGAAAATTTATAAGGCGCAGAATTATCCGAATCAGAAAGATACTCTGAAGTATTTCGGGAATGCGTTTTCGGGATCGGTACAGGCAGAAGCAGATACAAACTTAGATTTGGATCAGGAGGCTGCAGAAAAAACAGAACCGTTTACGGAAACCGATAATGAGGAAACAACGGAAATAATATCGGAGAATAGAAAAATAGCGGGGGAAAAGATTCGGTATGTGACGGAGCTGCCGGAATTAATGGCCGCGGAAAAGGAAAAAGGCGAAAATTTGTATTACCGGACCGATCATCACTGGACTATGCAGGGTGCCTATCTTGGCTTTACCGCACTTGCACCGTATCTGAATATACCGATTACAGAAAAACCGGAATTTCAGACGGTCTCCGACAATTTCCGAGGAACAACATGGTCGAAGGTCTGTGATGGTACGGTGTCACCGGATTGCATTGAGATTTATGAAAATCCCGACTGGCAAAACAGTCTTACAGTAATATATGAAGATACGAAGGAAACATCTAACAGCCCCTATAACAGGGAGTATTTAAATCAAAAAGATCAGTATTCCATGTTTTTAAATAATCAGAATTCTCTGATTCGGATTGAGAATCGGAATGCAGACCTTTCCGGTCCGGCCTCCGATTCAGTTTCTACATCGGATTCCGCGATGGATTCCGGATCGGACTCTGCTTCGGACTTTTCAGGTGGTCGTTCTCTGGTTGTAATAAAGGACAGTTATGCCAACAGCCTGATTCCGTTTTTAATTGACTACTATGAGACAATTTGGGTAATAGATCCGAGATATTATAAGGGAAGTATTTCCTCGTGGGTTAATGAACATCCGGAGGTGGAAGACGTTCTGATTCTTTATAATCTCGGAACAATGGATAATGACCGGGGAATAGGAGCGATTTATTGATTTTTATATTAAGGAAATCATAACGAAAAAAATACGAAAAATTTAATGGAAAATTGATAAAAAAGTTATTGACAAGCCTATTTTGTGGTGGTATCATAATCAAGCTGCCCCCGAAAAGGGGCGGCAATACTTTCAAATATGGAAGTGTTTTGAACCTTGACAAATGAACAGCAATGCAACCCTGAAAATTCCAAGTTAGCAATGAGCAATGCCAAATTTGCCGGCAGAACAGCCGCA
>CACZRH010000311.1 GCA_902783455.1 uncultured Lachnospiraceae bacterium
CGGAGGATGCGAACCGGACAAAAACGGTATTTCTGTCCGGAATGAGCCACGAAATCCGGACCCCGCTCAATGCGATTATCGGTCTGGATGCCATTGCACTGAAGAAGGAGAATCTTGATTCCGACACCAGGGACTATCTGGAAAAAATCGGAGCCAGTTCCAGACATCTTCTGGGAATCATCAATGATGTTCTGGATATGAGCAGGATTGAATCCGGGCGGATGCTCATGTATAAAGAAAAATTCTCTCTTTATTCCGTACTGGAACAGGTCAATGCCACGGTTCGTTCCCGGTGCAGGGAAAAAGGACTTCACTACGAGTATCATATCGTAAACATGACGGAGGGCACCTTCTATGGGGACGATATGAAAATCAAAGAGATGCTGATGAACATTTTATCCAATGCCGTGAAATTCACAAATCCTCCGGGAGATGTCATTCTGACCATCGAAAAGCTGGAGGAAGACGAGGAACTGACCACACTTCGTTTTTGTGTGAAAGACACCGGAATCGGAATGGATCCGGAATTTGTTCCGAAGATGTTTGATGCATTCGCACAGGAAAATGCCGCAGGCAGGTCCACACCGGGAAGCAGCGGTCTTGGAATGCCCATAACCAAGCGGATTGTGGAAATGATGAACGGAAGTATCGGCGTAAAGTCCGAAAAGGGTGTGGGGACGGAATTTGAAGTAATTCTCACACTTGGAAATACGCAGCAGAAGAACATTCCGCATGAAGGTGTATTGGATCCCGGCGCATTACGCGTTTTGATTGTGGATGACGATCCCATTGAGGCACAGCATGCACAGATGGTGCTGGAGGAAGTGGGAATCTGTTCGGAATTCTGTACCAGCGGACAGGAGGCTCTGCATAAAATGGAGATAAGACATTCCGGGTCCGAGCCCTACAATCTTGTGCTTATGGACTGGAACATGCCGGGAATGAGCGGTCGGGAAACTTCTGCGGAGATTAACAGACTGTATGCAAAGGAATGTGTTGTTGTGGCACTTACGGCATACAATCGGGACGATATCCAGGCAGAGGCAAAAGAAGCGGGAGTGGATGAATTTTTGTCGAAACCTCTTTTTGCATCCGGCATTACGGAGAGTGTCGAACGGATTGCCCGCCGCAAAGGAATGGATATCTTCCGAGATAAGGAGAGGGCAAAACTGTCGGGAAGAAGAATTCTTCTGGCGGAAGATACGGAGCTGAATGCGGAGATTATGACGGATATCCTTGAGATGGAAGATATTAAAGTGGATCATGCCCTGAACGGAAAACTTGCAGTGGAATTATTTGAAAAAAGTGCAGAAGGCACCTATGGGGCGATCCTCATGGATGTACGAATGCCTGTTATGGACGGACTGGAAGCAACGAAGGAGATTCGTTCCATGGACCGGGAAGATGCAAAGCGGATTCCGATTATCGCTCTGACAGCCAACAGTTTTGACGAGGATGCTAAGCGGTCTTTGCAGGCAGGAGTGAACGTACATCTGAATAAACCGGTGGATACGGATACCCTGACCCGGGTACTGGGAGAGTTAATTTACGAAGCGGAGCATGGAAAACATTAAGGGGAGTGTGGAAACCATTGACCGGAGCATGGAAACCATTAAGACCGGAGCATGCAAAACATTGAGTGTAAATTGACTTTTGAGGCGGGTTTGTGGTTTAATTGTTGTGTTGGTTTTATGTAATGTCCGGGCTGATTCATTTTTCACCGAGACATCATTTTATATAGCAAATATTTCAGAAAAGGAGGAAACGGATATGGATTATCGAAGTAGTTCCACCGACGCTTCGGCGGGTCGATCGTGCGGATACGCGTATGTATTCGTTTCCTTTCACTGTGTCTAGGTCGTAACGCCAAGGTGTCGGTTTTTCATCTGTAAGAAATTACGATAGGAGGAAAGACCATTGCCTGAAACAAAAGATGTATCTATTATCGTAAGTACTTTGCTTACGCTTCTTCAAGAGAAAAAATATCCTACCCTGAAAGAAATACTGGTAACCATGAATCCGGCCGATATCGCATCCGCATTTGAAGAAATGGATGAAAGCAGGCTGCCGGTGCTTTTTCGTCTGATTCCCAAGGAACTGGCGGCGGAGACCTTTGTAGAAATGGAATCCGATTCCCAGGAACTTTTAATCCGGGGATTTTCGGACAGCGAGTTAAAAGAAGTGCTGGACGAACTTTACGTGGATGATGCGGTTGATATTGTGGAGGAAATGCCGGCGAATGTGGTAAAGAGAATTCTTGCCCAGGCAGATCCGGATCTTCGTAAGGACATTAATGATATTCTGCGGTATCCGGAGAATTCTGCCGGAAGCATTATGACCATCGAGTACGTTACCTTAAGACCGGAAATGACCATAAAAGACGCGATTTTGAGAATCCGCCGGACAGGGTTTGACAAGGAGACCATTTACACCTGTTACGTAACGTCCTACAGGAAGCTCATCGGTTTCGTAACCGTGAAAGACCTTCTCCTTGCACAGGATGAAGAGATTCTGATTAAGGATATGATGGATCAGAACGTGATCTTTGCAAATACCTATGACGACAGAGAAGAAGTGGTACAGAAACTGTCGAAATATAATTTTATCGCACTGCCCGTTGTGGATTCGGATTTAAGACTTGTGGGAATCGTCACATTCGACGATGCAATGGACGTCATGGAAGACGAGGCCACCGAGGATATCGAGATCATGGCCGGTATGATGCCTTCCGAAAAGCCCTACTTAAAGTCCGGTGTTTTTGACCTTTTCCGGCACCGTATCCCCTGGCTTTTGCTTTTGATGGTATCGGCCACATTTACGGGAATCATTATGACGAAATTTGAAAATGCACTGGCGGCTCAGGTGGTGCTGGCTGCCTTCATTCCGATGCTCATGGACACCGGCGGTAATTCCGGTTCCCAGTCTTCCGTTACGATTATCCGTGCCCTGTCTTTGGGGGAACTTGAATTTCAGAACATAATCGGAGTCATCTGGAAGGAGCTCAGAACGGCGGTTCTTTGCGGCTGTGCCCTTTCCGTGGCCTGCTTTGCAAAAATCATGCTGGTGGACCGGCTGATTATGCATAATCCGAACGTTACCCTTTTGGTTGCATTTACGGTATGTCTGACCATGATTCTTACGGTAATGGTTGCCAAAGTAATCGGATGCACCCTGCCCATGATTGCCAAAAAACTGGGATTCGACCCGGCGGTAATGGCTTCCCCTTTTATTACGACCATGGTGGATGCCATTTCCCTGATGGTATATTTCGGAATTGCGAACCTGCTGCTGTTTCGGACGTAAAATCGGAGGATGGGATTTTTGAAGAAATGAAGTAATTGAGTTAAAAAAGAATAAACCGAAGTTGAAAAGAATAAACCGGAGTTGAAAAGAATTAACCGGAGTTGTAAAAGAGGAACTATGAATTTGAAAAAATGGAAAA
>CACZRH010000312.1 GCA_902783455.1 uncultured Lachnospiraceae bacterium
AAGAGGTTGTTATCACTAAAAGGTGAAAGAAGTTGGGAAGATATGGTTCGAAAGAACGCATCTGTATTCGGTTTTGAAGGTTTCAAATTTAAAAGAATCCGTGTTGGATTCTTTTTTACTTTATTATGAAATTTCTTCGTAAGGGGAAATTACCTATAAAGTAAAAAGAAAGGTAAAGTAAAAAGAAAGGTCAGGTGAAATTCACCTGACCTTTTCTGCTGGTGGTGGGACTTGAACCCACACGTTGTTGCCAACAACAGATTTTGAGTCTGCCTCGTCTGCCATTCCGACACACCAGCTTTTATCAACGAAAGTTATGTTATCATAAAAATCGATTTTAAGCAAGTATTTCAGCGGCCTTTCTATTCATTTTTTTTGTATTTTGTGGTAAAATTATTTGGTTAATGGACAAAAAAACTGTTAGAAAAAAGGTTAGGTCAGACGGACTCTTTTATGAAATTCAGAAATCGATTTACAACCGTTATAATTCTGATTCTGACGCTGATGTTCGGAGCATTTACGGGAATACTGACATTGGCTTCCTTTTTTTACTTTAACCATTATCCGATTGATTTTTATGAGGGGTTTGTGGATACCTATCCCGATTCGCCGCTTGTTAATATTCTGATTGTTTTGGCATGCATTCTTTTTGTCACTCTGTTTTCCTTTTTACTGAAAAAAATCAAAATAAAGGATTTTGTATTTCCGATTGCTGCAGGTGTAATATCACTTGCGGTACTGGGATTTTTGATTCTTTTTGTCTATAAAACCAGGTGTGTTCCGGTTTGTGATCAGATGCAGCTTGTGCTGGATGCGATTTTTTTCAAAAATGGGAATTATGAAGATATGAAAGGGTATTTAAATACCTTCCAGCAACAGTACGGGCTGGTATTTTTGGAAGAAATCATAATGCGGATTAAGGAGGATTACCGCGTTTTTCAGTATATGAATGCGTTTTTTACCGCAGGCAGTATGTTTGCGGTGTACCCGATTGCTAAATTATTATCCGGAAATGCGCGGGCTGCATTTTTGGCATTTCTTACGGCCGTGTTATTTGTTCCATTATTTTTCTATACGAATTTTGTTTACGGGGAAGTACCGTCTTTGTTCTTTGCTATGTATGGAGTCTGGATGCTCCTTTTATTTCTGAAAAACGGCAAAGATGCGAGATTCATCAATAAAAGGAACTGGTTTTATCTGATTCCGACAATTTTATTATTCACGCTATCCTATATTTCGAGAACGAATCTGGTGATTCTTTTAATTGCTTTATGTCTTTCCCTGTTTCTTTACGGAATTCGGGAAAAGAAGGCTTTGGCTTTTTTGGTGGCGGCGATTCTGATTATCATTCCGCTTCTGGCAAATTCCGCAATAAAGAGAAGCTATGAGCTGCGCAGCGGGTATGAAATCGGTACTCCGCAGCCGGCTCTCGGATGGATTGCAATGGGAATGCAGTATTCCGAAACCAGAGGGTACGGATTCTGTAATGACTATGCGAATAATACCTTTACGACATTGGCCGGGTCCGATCGGGATATTGCCAATCAACTTTACAAAGAAGAGATTTCCAATCGCATTCAGGATTTTAAGAATGTACCGGGCAGCGCGGGAACTTTTTACCGGATGAAAATGCTTCAGCAGTGGAATGAAGGAACGTTTGGATCCATTGTTTCCACGAATGCGTTTATTGACGGGATTCCGGGTAAAACGACAGGAAAGATTTTTTCGAATGTTTACGGAAAATATATCAACATGTTCTGCAACCGGTATCTGGCAGTTGTTTATTTCGGATTCTTTGTGTATGCGGTAACGGGTATTATTATGCTGATTCTGAATCTGATTGGGAAATCGGAAAAAGAGTACGATGAAAATGATTCCGGAGTGCCATTTGAGTATCTGCTAATCGCATATTTCATCGGCGGATTTTTGTTCAGTCTTTTGTGGGAAGCAAAACCGAGATATGTTTTCCCGTATGTATTTATGTGCATTCCGTTTGCTGCGGTCGGATATGGACGATTAAGCCGTATTATTTTAACCGGTTTTGGAAAATTGAAGAAAGAAAAGAAGACAAATTGAAGTTAAGGAGTATATCGTGAAAAATCTTGCAATTATTACAGCCAGAGGTGGATCGAAGAGAATCCCGAAAAAGAATATTAAGGAATTCTGCGGAAAACCGATTCTTGCATATGCAATTGAAGCAGCCATAAAGAGTGAAATGTTTGAAGAAGTTATGGTTTCAACGGACAGCGAGGAAATTGCTCAGATTGCAAAATCATATGGGGCTAAGGTACCGTTTATGAGAAGTGATGAAGCGGCGAATGATTTTGCACCGACCGCCAAGGTTATAGAAGAGGTGGTTCTTTCTTATGAAAGCGAAGGAAAAACTTTTGACAAAATCTGCTGTATTTATCCGACGGCACCTTTCCTTACCTCGGAGAGACTTCGCGAGGCAATGGCGAAATTAATCGATACAAACGCTTTTTCCGTTGTTCCCGTCGTTCGTTTTTCCTTCCCGCCGCAGAGAGGCCTTCAGGTTAAGGACGGTGTGCTTCAGTATATTCATCCGGAGCATACATTTACCAGATCCCAGGATTTGGAGCCGGTATATCATGATGCGGGACAGTTTTATTGTCTGGACCGGGCACGGTTTATGGAAAAAATATCCCTGTTTGGAGATACGACAAAAGAAATCATTCTGGATGAAATGGAAGTTCAGGATATCGATACAATAACCGATTGGAAGCTTGCGGAGCTGAAGTATAAATTGCTTCATGAGCCGGAAAGTCATTAAAGAGGGATTTATGAAATTTGATATTGAAAATCTGACAAGAACCTATATCATTGCCGAGATGTCCGCTAATCATGCGGGCAGCATGGAGCGCGCCAAAGAAATTATTCATAAGGCAAAGGAGGCGGGTGCGGACTGCATCAAAATCCAGACCTACACACCGGACACGCTGACCATTGACTGCAGCAATGAATATTTTACGGTAAAGGATGGAACCTGGGAAGGTGAGAATCTTTACGGCTTATACGGAAAAGCTTTTACCCCGTGGGAATGGCAGAAGGAATTAAAACAAGAGGCGGATTTGGTCGGCATCGACTTTTTATCGACACCTTTTGATAAAACCGCAGTGGATTTTTTGGAAGACTTAGGGTTGGAGTTTTATAAAATCGCGTCCTTCGAAATTGTGGATTTGCCTTTAATTTCCTATGTCGCATCAAAGAATAAGCCGATGATTATCTCGACCGGAATGGCAACGAAGGAAGAAATTAAAGATGCGCTGAATGCGGTTTTCTCAACCGGTAATAAGAAGGTAGCACTTTTGAAGTGTTCAAGTGTTTATCCGGCGGATCCGAACGAAATGCATTTATCCACCATTCAGGATATGGCAAAGACATTTGGCGTTCCGATTGGTTTATCCGATCATTCCATGGGCCATTTCAGCGCCGGAATTGCGGTATCGATGGGGGCAAAAATCATCGAAAAGCATTTCTGTCTTGGCCGAGAAATCGAGAATCCGGATGCGTCTTTTTCCATGACTCCGGCAGAATTTAAGGAAATGGTGGATTCCATAAGGCAAATCGAGGCAGCCATGGGAGAGGCGTTTTACGGGGTTTCCAAACAGGAAGAATCCAGCGTTGTCTTCAGGCGTTCGATTTTTGCAGTATCTGATATTAAAGCGGGAGATCATCCGGATGAGCAAAACGTAAGAATCATCCGGCCCGGATACGGGATTAAACCGAAATATATTGATGATATTAAAGAACTGAAATTTGCAGAGGATATTGAATACGGCACGCCGGTTTCGTTTAATCAGTTTCAAAAGGGTGCGGTATTGTTTTTGAGTAATAATGCGAATACGGATCCTTTGTATCAGTGGCTGAAAGGCTGCGAGGAATATACCTGTCGGATGAGTGAGAAAATCACGATTGAAATGATTCGTTCTCTCGAGCCGTCCTTTATTATAAGTTTTAATTATAAGCATATTGTTTCAAAGGAAATCATTGAGTATATGAAGGGCAGAATAATCAATCTTCATATTTCCTGCCTGCCTTATAACCGCGGCTCGGCTCCGAATTTCTTCAGCTTTTACGAGGATACGCCGAAAGGAGTTACCATTCATCAGATGGCGCCGGGACTTGATACCGGCGATATTCTTTGTCAGCGGACGGTTGAATTCGATGAAGAAAAGGACACTTTTAAAATTGCTTATGACCGTCTGATTTCGGAAATTTCCGAACTGTTTAAAGAAAACTGGCAGGAAATCAAAAGCGGAAAAATTACTCCCGTCAAACAGCCGGATGGCGGTACCTATCATACAGTAAAGGATTTTGAAAAGATTATTGAGGGAAAAGAGTTTCGCTGGGATTTAAAGATTGCGGATGCGATTCGGTCTCTTAGGGGAAAATGACACAACATCCCCGGTCTCCGCTCCGCTCCGGTCGGCGCAAAACCAAGGTCCACCGGACCTCGTGCGCCCAAGTGTCATTTAG
>CACZRH010000313.1 GCA_902783455.1 uncultured Lachnospiraceae bacterium
GATGCAGAACAAAAGAAAAAACAAGTGGATAGTATCATTGGATGACTCTAACTATTCAGATGATGAAATATTGCGGTCCATTAAATTTCAGGAGCAGTATTACGAAGGTGAATTGATTCGATAAATTCCAATTTGTCGGGATGAACGATAGAGCGTTATCTTGGACGATAATCCTGAAAAGAGAGTAAAAGTTGTGAAGGAAAAAGCATTATCAACCGAATGCGGAAATATATATTATTGGGTTTCAGACAATTGCTCGGAGGATAGAATAACTCTGTTTTTTCTGCATGGTCTGACGGCCAGCCATAAGTTATTTTCAAAACAAATAGATTATTTTGATGGTCACTTTAATCTTTTGGTATGGGATACACCGGCTCATGGAAAATCACGTCCATACAAGGATTTTTCCTACGAGAAGGCCGCCATTGCGGCAAAACAAATACTTGACGAGAATGGAATATCCGAAGCTGTTTTTATTGGTCAGTCTCTGGGTGGTTTTATTACACAATCTGTCATAAAAAGATACCCTGAAGTTGTGAGCGCTTTTGTTTCGATTGACAGTACACCGTTTGGAGAAAAGTATTACTCATCTTCTGACAAGTGGTGGCTCCGACAAATCGAATGGATGTCTAAAATGTATCCGGATAGCTATTTGCGAAAAGCAATTGCTAAGCAATGCACCACAAATAAGAGAGCATATATGAATATGATGGATATGCTTTCAATATATGATAAAAAAGAATTATGTCATTTGATGGGAATCGGATTTGCCGGATTCTTAGAGGATAATAGTGATATTGAAATCAAATGTCCGGTTATGCTTATTGTGGGTGAAAAAGATATTACAGGGAAAGTAAAAAAATATAATAAAGAATGGTCCGAATCTTTGGGCGTTCCTGTTACATGGATAGAAAATGCGGCTCATAATTCAAATGATGATAATCCAGAAGCGGTGAACAAGTTAATAGATGAATTTTTAAACTCTGTTTATTAGGCTGATGTCTTAGCATATTAAACCGTAAGATAATGATGTGGAGATATTTTGATGACTACATAAAATCATGAATATTTAAGGAATAAAATGAAGGAACTGTTTTCGTTATTTTTAACATTTGCGCGTATCGGAGCGTTTACGTTTGGCGGCGGCTATGCGATGCTGTCGCTGATAGAACATACCTGCGTAGAAAAGAAAAAGTGGATTACTCATGATGAAATGATGGAGATTACAGTAATTGCGGAATCAACACCCGGACCGATTGCAATTAATTTGGCAACATATGTTGGATACAAAAAAGGGAAGCTTTTTGGATCGATCATGGCTACGCTTGGTATGGTGCTTCCATCGTTCATAATTATATTTATTATTTCTCTGTTTTTTGACCATTTCCTTGAAATCGCATGGGTTGCCGGGGCATTTAAAGGGATTAAAATAGCGGTTGGTATTTTGATTGTGGATGCAGCGGTCAAGATGCTTTTAAAGGGCAAATGGAAAGCGCTGCAAGTGGTTATTTTAATTATTTCTTTTATGGGAATGATGATAATCAATTTTCTTTCCCTTCACATTTCGTCATTGGTATTGATGGCTTTAGCGGCACTTATCGGACTTGTGGCATTTTGGGTAAGTAAAAAGATGAAAAAGGGGGCTGATTAAGTGATGGTTTATTTGGATTTATTAATCGGTTTCCTTAAAGTCGGTTTCTTTTCCTTCGGCGGAGGATATGTTTCTATAGCTTTAATTCGTGAGATTGTTTTGTCTCATGGATGGATGGACGAGGAAATGCTGACATATATGATAGCGGTAAGCGAGAGCACGCCGGGGCCACTCATGGTGAACCTCGCAACATATATCGGAAGTTCAAAAGGAGGTATTCTCGGTGCTGTTATTGCCACATCGGCAGTTGTATTTCCGGCATTTATTATTATTCTTTTGATTATGTTGTTGTTCAAAAGTTTAATGAAAAACAAAGCGTTTCAATCTGCTTTTGACGGATTAAAGCCATGCATAATAGGCATTATTCTTGCAACCGGCTTGTTTGTGGCCTGGAATAATTTGACAGTTACAACGGAGGTCGGCTTTGATTATATAGCAGCAGTTTTGACTGTTGTTCTCGCAACAATTTATTTTGGATCGCGAAAAATAGTAAAGAAGGGAATATCGCCAATTCTGTTAATTCTGATTTCCGGAATTGCAGGAATGTTGGTTTATGGATTTTAAGGTTAAATATAATCATGCATATTTATACCGGAGTTTAAAGGAAATGGGTGGCTGGAATGATTCAGGATATTTATCCAAGTAAATTAAATAACTGTTATATGGATTACAAAATGACAGCGGAGGATTACGTTCTTTGGTTCAATGCGGAAGGAAAGGCATATGTAAGAATTAAAGAAGAACAGATTGGATTTGCTACGGGATCGGATATGAAGGAATCTCCGGTTGTCTATTTGTTTTCGGTTGATGAGAAAAAGTATTTCCTTGCACTTGGTGAAGTGAGTTTTCAAAATCCGGAGTATGGATATTATTCTGTTAGAGAGCTTCGGGACAGATGTTCCGGTAAAGAACTGTTTGCAGTTTTTTCTGCTTATCA
>CACZRH010000314.1 GCA_902783455.1 uncultured Lachnospiraceae bacterium
AGAAATTTGCAGACCCGCAGGATAGAAATTTGCAGACCCGCAGGGAAAATATTTACCGGATTGACAAGGGGGAAAACGATGAAAAAAGCGAGAAAACGGAAATGAATCCGGAAAAGAATTCGGAAAAATAGCAAATAACTTTGAAAAAAGAGCGGGAACCGATTATTAAAAAAGTATTAAATACGTATCATTTTACTGGTTTTTTAGGTATAATTTTTCTGTATCTTACATTTTTTTCATAAAATAAAACAAAGGGGGGTGAAAGTATGAGAAAAATAAAGAAGACTTTGGCGATTCTTATGTCGTCAGTACTCTGTGCAAGCATGTTTTTGATGAGCGTGCAGGCAGAGGAGCCTAATCCGGAACAGCCCGTTGTCATGGAAGATAATGAGGTTGACACGGAAGTACCTGAAGTGCCGGAAGAAACCGATGTTGAAGTGCCGGAAGAAATTGACATTGCAGTGCCGGATGACACACAGACTGTAACCACCTATGATACGGAAGAGGATATTCCCGATGTGTGTGAAATCGAAACCGGAGAAGAAGACGGAGCTTTGCCTGTCGTGGAAATTAACGAGACATTCTTCCCGGATGCTGCATTTCGGGAGTATGTTACCAGATTTGACTTAAACAAAGACGGATTCCTGGGCCTGGTTGAGATTTATGTGGCGCAGAAGATTGATTGCAGCAAGCTTGATATTAAGGATCTTACCGGTATCGCGCATTTTGCAAATCTGAAAGATTTGAATTGCAACGGTAATGATTTGGAAAAACTGGATCTTTCATTGAACCCGAAGCTGGTTAGTCTGGACTGCGGAAACAACTATATTTCGGATTTGAATATCTCCAACTGTACCAAACTTGAGGAGTTATGCTGTGCGAACAATATGCTCGAAGCGGTGGATTTGACCCCGTTTACGGCACTTAAGAGGCTGAGTGTCAGCGTAAACTATATTAAGACCCTGAATATCAGCAAAAATACCGGCCTGACTGTATTTGCCGCAAATGATAATGAGTTGGAAAGCATGGATTTTAGCAATAATCCCAAGCTTACCAGCATTTTTCTGGAAGAAAACAATTTAAGGTCCGTTACATTTGGAAATTTGCCGGATCTTCTGCTTTGCAACCTTAATCTTAACCGACTTGAAAGTCTTGATTTCAGCGGAATTCCGAATGTTACGATTATTTCGGTTGCTGATAATGAACTTAAGACCATTGCTCCCCGGGGAGAAAATCTTCGTATGTTCTCCTGCGCCGATAATCCTGATTTGCAGATACTGGATATATCCAAAGCGCAACATCTTGTAAGTGCATTTAATAATGGGATGAGGACTATAGAAGTAGATGGTACCGTTCGCTATATCAATCTGACGGAAGTACTTGTTGCGGATTATAGCACAACAATTGCGGATAAAAATGTATGTGATGTTTTTGAAGATGTTCTTGAAGGCCAGTGGTACGTGAATGCCGTTCAGTTTGCTTATTCCAACGGAATCATGAACGGAAAAACCGCTACTACCTTTGAACCCAACGGAACCCTGACAAGAGAACAGTTCGCCCAGGTACTTTATAATCATGCCGGGAAACCTGCTGTAACCATTGAAAATCCTTTTGAAGATGTGAAAGCAGGGCAGTGGTATGTGAACGCCGTTCTCTGGGCAAAAGAAAACAATATCGCAAACGGAAGTACAAAGGACGGAAAGCAGTATTTCGGTGTCGGAAAGAATATTACCAGAGAAGAGATGGCGATTATGCTTTACAAATACGCACAGCTCCGTGGCTTTGACCTTACAACGGATGATACCGCAATTGTAGGTTACAAGGATACCGACAAGGTTAGCAGCTATGCAAAGACAGCCATGAATTGGGCAATCACCCAGGGCGTTATGTCTGGTAAAGGTGCCGCAGATGCTCCGAAGTCCGAGAAGAGCATTGCTCCTCAGGGCCAGGCTACCAGAGCCGAGTGTGCAAGTATGATTAAGAATCTGTTGGTGAAGAATTCCCAGCCGGCACCTGCTCCCG
>CACZRH010000315.1 GCA_902783455.1 uncultured Lachnospiraceae bacterium
ATGCTGCTCCGGCGAAAGCGCCCGCGAAGAGTGCGGAAGCGCCTGCAAAGGCACCTGCAAAGAATACGGAAGCTCCGGCGAAAGCATCCGTAAAGAGTGCGGAATCTGCGGCACCTGCTTCGGAAGAGAAGAAGGAAGCACCTGAAACGGAGGAGGATTTATCGGATCTCGACAGCAAGATTCCCGCAAAGGGAATTCTGGAGGTTATGCCGGATGGTTACGGATTCATCCGCTGTGAGAATTATCTTCCGGGAGAACATGATGTCTATGTGGCGCCCGGACAGATTCGCAAATTCGGATTAAAGACCGGTGACATTATCGAAGGAAATACAAAGATTAAGACGCAGAATGAAAAATTCTCCGCGCTTTTATTTGTTCGAAAAATTAACGGTTATTCTCCGGAAGAAGCAATTAAGCGCTGCAATTTTGAGGATATGACGCCGATTTTTCCGGATGAAAAAATTCATCTGGATATTCCCGGTGCGCCGGTTTCCATGAGAATCATGGATATTATGTCTCCGGTCGGAAAAGGACAAAGAGGGATGATTGTTTCTCCTCCGAAAGCCGGTAAAACGACGCTTTTAAAGGCGGTTGCGAAATGCGTGAAGCATTCCAACCCGGATATGCACATGATTATTCTTTTAATTGATGAGCGTCCCGAGGAAGTTACCGATATTAAGGAAGCGATTATGGGTCCGAATGTGGAAGTTATTTATTCCACGTTTGACGAGACACCCGAGCATCATAAGCGTGTGGCCGAAATGGTAATTGAACGTGCCAAGAGACTGGTAGAGCATAAAAGGGATGTCATCATTTTACTTGACAGCATTACCCGTCTGACACGTGCGTATAACCAGGTCATTCCGCCCAGCGGACGTACGCTTTCCGGTGGTCTTGATCCTGCGGCGCTTCATATGCCGAAACGTTTCTTCGGTGCAGCCAGAAACATGAGAGAGGGCGGAAGCCTTACGATTCTTGCCACAGCTCTTGTGGATACGGGATCCAAAATGGATGACGTGGTATACGAAGAATTCAAGGGAACCGGTAACATGGAAATGGTTTTGGACCGTAAACTTTCCGAAAAGAGAGTGTTCCCCGCCATCGATATTCCGAAATCCGGTACCAGAAGGGAAGATTTGCTCTTAACACCGGAAGAAATCGAAGCCATCAATATCCTTCGGAAAACATTTAACGGATTGAAACCTGAAGAAGCGGTGGACAGGGTAATCGATCTGTTCTCAAGGACCCATAATAATAAGGAATTCGTGGAGATGGTCAAGAAACTGAAGTGGTTTTAATGCAGTATGATTTAAAAAAGCAG
Source organism: uncultured Lachnospiraceae bacterium (assembly GCA_902783455.1). Classification (GTDB taxonomy): domain Bacteria; phylum Bacillota; class Clostridia; order Lachnospirales; family Lachnospiraceae; genus UBA3766. The sequence goes on from CACZRH010000315.1 coordinate 1,322, forward strand.
ATTTCAGAAGGGAACGGATTTAAATCATAAAAAAAATAACTTGCGTATGTAGACGTCACGTGTTATAATCAATAAGCTGTCAAAAAAGCAAAATATTGGTCTAAGACATAGAGAGGTGAATAAAATGAAAGAAGGAATCCATCCTGAGTACTATCAGGCGACCGTTACCTGCAACTGCGGAAATACATTTGTAACCGGTTCAACAAAGAAAGACATCCACGTAGAAGTTTGCTCCAAATGTCATTCATTCTACACCGGTCAGCAGAAGGCTACAGCAGCAAGAGGACGTATTGATAAGTTCAATAAGAAGTACGGCGTAGAAAGCAAATAAGAAACGAAAAGGTTGGGGCCTGCGCCCCAACTTTTTTTGATATAGAATCAAAAGGTTTTTATTATGGCAAAGAAAAAGAAAAAAGCGAAATATTCCGGTATCGGCGGACAGGCGGTTATGGAAGGAATCATGATGCGCAACAATGACCGTTATGCAGTGGCGGTCCGCAAACCGAATCACCAGATAGAAGTGGTTTTGGGAGACTGCAAGGATGAAAAAAGCGTGGAAGGACTTCGTAAAATTCCTTTCATTCGCGGAATTTTTGCATTTGTCGACTCATTAAGCCTTGGCATGAAAACGCTTTCTCTTTCCGCGGATTTCTATGTGGGAGAAGATGAAGAGGAAACCGGCTTTGACCGTTTCATGAAAAAATTATTCGGAAATAAAGCGGAGAGTGTGGTGAACGCATTTACGATTGTTTTTGCGCTCGCAATTGCAATCGGTTTGTTTTTTGTACTTCCCGCAGCGCTTTCTCATTTTGTGCTGGAGCGTTATATTGCAAACCGTTCCTTAATTATCATTCTTGAGGGTGTTATCCGGATTTTGATTTTTGTATTATATCTTTTGATTATTTCCCTTTCAAAGGATATCAAAAGGACTTTTATGTATCATGGCGCAGAGCATAAGTGCATCAACTGTGTGGAAAGCGGAAAGGCTTTAAACGTAAAGAATGTAATGCGTTCCTCCAGAAGACACAGACGTTGCGGAACGAGCTTCATCCTGTTTATCATGATGATCTCGATTGTATTATTTTTCTTTATCCGTGTAGATTCTCCGTTTCTGCGTCTCGGAATCCGTATTCTTCTGATTCCCGTGATTGCAGGAATTTCCTACGAAGTATTGCGCCTGATGGGAAAATATGATAATGCGTTTACCAGAATCATATCCGCTCCGGGACTTTGGTTTCAATCATTGACCACCAAAGAGCCGGACAAGGAAATGGCAGAGGTGGCAATCAAAGCCGTGGAAGCGGTTTTTGACTGGAAAGAATATCTGAAGGAAAATTTCGGCTATGTACCTTCCGGAGAAGAGGAAGGGTGGCTTGATGACGACGAGGAAATGGATACGGAAACCATGGAAGCCTTAATGAGCGAAGTGGAAATGGATTCGAGTGAGATTCTGGCGGAAATGAAGCTTGCAGAGGAATACGAAGCTGCGGAAAACCGGGATGATTCCGGTGAAAATTAGCTTAAGCCGTTTTTGGGTAAATAAAAACCGAATGATGGGTATG
>CACZRH010000316.1 GCA_902783455.1 uncultured Lachnospiraceae bacterium
ATTACAAGCACGACAATAAGCTCCACCAGGGTGAAGCCTTTCACATTGCGGTTGCCCGCCGTATATTTTTCCGAAAGATGATAGCCGTTTCTGTTACGGATTCCCCAATTATTTCTATCCATCATAAGCAACCTCCTATGACGGCTTAAAGGCCCGTTTTTCCGTATGATTTTCCACTTGGATGAAGCGAACCGTAAAGCTCTAATTCCGTAAATCAAAAAGGGGCATTTATCCAATCTCAATGTTATCACAATTTTAATATTTTTTCAATAAAATATAAACGCTGTTCATGTCGGTTTTTGTTGATTTTATGCAGATTTCAAGTGAGTGAGGGCTCACTTATGTAAATCACGGAAGAGGGATTTGTACAATTGTTTATGGATTGTTTATGGAACATAAGGTGTCAGGCAATCTCCTTACATGTGTCTGTGCACGAAAAAAGCGCGATTTCACCGGGAAAATCGCACTTTATAAAATTCATATCCATATTGTTTGATTTATAACTTTATTTTTGGGTGGAAGTCTTTTGAAGAAGGGCTATTTCCTCTTTTAATCGTTTAATCTCTGCCTCAGCCGCATCTGCTCCGGCTTTCCTTTCCGGAATGTGCCTTCTTAACTCTTCTGGCAGCTTTTTCCATACGGGTGTGATAGGTAAGAGCAATTGTTATGGCCAAAAGAAGGGGCGACCAGTATGCGCAAAGCATAATGAATTTACGGAACGGAGTCATCGAAGCGGTTCCCACATTATTCTGAACGAATTTGTCGAGTCCCTTAAGTTCCTGCTCTTCGCCTTCACCGGTCAGAGTCATGGTTGTTTTTGTTGTTTCATTTTCATCAACTCTCTCGGTCTGGCTGTTGCGGACCATCTCCTGCAGCTCTGCAAGTTGTTCGGGAGTCATATTTTCAATCTGCGCCGGAGTCATCTGAATCAGTTCACTTTCAGGAACAACGCTCGCACGCGGACCACCGGTGAAAAGCTGAATGGTAAGTAAAATCCCCGAAATCAGCAAAAGAACGCAGACTGCATTCATACAGCCCTTTGCAAATTTCCGGTCTTTTAAACGTTGGGAAAACACAAAAGCCAGGCCAAATGCCACTCCGACTAATAATTTTATTATGATTCCGTCAAACAGCGCTATCTGCTTAAATAGAAGCGCAGCGGTAAACACATAGACAACTCCGATAAATGCAAGATCATCCTGACGTCTGAAGCCCATCACGCTGTAATGGATGATGGCGATAAACGAAAGAACGTCAACAATCGCAACGATGACCGACATCATTCCGAGACCTGACATTACTCCGTCATAAACGCTTAAGCAGGCATTGACTAACCCGATCACGACCAAAATCATCTGAATAAAAAGCATAACAGCATTTGTTTTTTTGATGCCGTATTTTTCTTCCACATTGTGTTTGGATTTCGCTTTTGTATTTGCGCTCATATATATCCCTCAAAAATCCCTTAAATAATATCCCTTTATGTGGGCGTATGCATAATTAAAAGCAGGATACGGGAGTCGAACCCGCCTATCCAGCTTGGGAAGCTGGCGCCCTACCGATAGACTAATCCTGCAGACCATATTAAGTATAATCAACGGTGATGTGAAAAGCAAATTTTATTTTTTCCTTGAGTATTTTAAAAGATTTATTAACCTAGAATCTATATTTATCCCCACATTATACTACAGGCGATTACCTTTCAATCATTTTTTCCGTCAGCGGGTCTGTTCCCTTCACTGCTTTCATTTTAATGAGCAGAAAGAGCACCCCAATCGATACAATAAGGACAACCGTAGTGAGCAGACTTCCTTCATTTCCGTATATCGGATCAAAGACGAAGGATTTAACCGCATTTTCGCCACGGAATAACCCGAAAGCCGAGGTCTGGCCGCTGTTCGGAAGGCCGAAGAGGTACTGTTGCGTATAATTCCAGCCGGTATGAAAACCGCAGCAAATCCAGAAATTTCCGGACCATTTGACCATAAGATAAAATGCAATACCGATTAGCAGCACATTCAGGCAGAATATTGGGCTGAATCCGTAAAGGGCAATGTTTCCGATATGATGAAGGATAAAAAGCACACCACCGATTGGTGCAATTACATACCATTTATAATTTTCCTCCAGATAAGAGGAAGCAAATCCTCTGAGCAGAACTTCTTCCATGCTACACTGGATAAAGGAAAACGGAAGAATGGCGACAACCATCCATGTAAAACCCTGGAAGACCGGCTGAACTCCGCCTGTTAAATATACAACAGCGGAAATCGCTCCATTGATAATGATTCCGGCAAGCAGGCCGTAAAACAACTTCGCGATTCTTTTTCCCGCCGTTTCCATCGCAAATACTTTCAGGCGCTCTTTTCTGGTAATTCGCATATATAGCAGGCACATCAGAATCGGAATAATAAAAGCAAAGAGCGTGGCTGCGTTATTCAAAAACTCTTTCCCCGGATTCTGCATTCCGTCGCTCAAAAAAGTGACCGGCAATACAACAACATTCATGATTACCATTCCGATATAAAAAATCGCAAGCTCCGCAACAGCAACCATTATGGCCAAATCATAGAATTTTTTCTTTTTCTTCATAATCTTTCCCTCCCATGTTATTGTACCACAAAAAATTTCCCTAAACACATATTTCCATATTATTCTAAATCGCATCCCTGAGTTTTAAAAGCGCCACTAAACGGCTGAATTTGTTAAAGATATTTGCAGAAATAACAGAAGAGGACCGTTCCCGGTCCTCCTCTCTTGTATGGGCGGCAGCCACAGCGGGCCTGCCCGTGATGTCGTAGAGCGTCGCTTCGTAGAGCTCCATCAGTGCGAACATGGTGTCCGCCTGGGGATAACTCTGGCCGTTCTCGTACTTGTAAATCGCCTGGGTGGAACCAAGTCTCAAGTACTCGCGAACGTAGTCTACGGTTAAGTTCTTTGCCTTGCGGAGTCTCCGCAGGTTCTTACCAACCTCAATGGGGTCGTATTCAGGTCTGTACTGCATTTCCAAAACAGCCTCCTTCTGTATTCGTAGCGCGAATACGCGGTTACATAAATGATCGTGTTGCTTGGTGTCTGAAATTAAATTAATTAGCTGTTTTATTACTGTTTAAATGTCCCGGTTATGCCGGCCCCCGGCGTCCTTTCAATCATCGCCGTGTAATATTGTAGGATATCATTAAATTGTTTTCGTGTCAATACGTTGTTTTAAATTTTTTTAATTTTTTTCTTCTTTTTTTCTTCTTTTTTTCAGTTTGTTAGTTTTTTCTTGTTTTTTAACTTAATTAGTGTTTTTGTTTTTTGATTGATTCTTTTAATTGTTTCTTTGTTAATTGCTTTTAATTGGTTTTCCAGTCCTATGTACTTTCTGCAGCTGCTTAAGAATCAGTATAGCACCGTGTCCTTAACTTGAAAACCAACTCATAGTTGCATTTTTGATTTCAAATCATCTCACTCAAACCTTCCACTCAAACCCTGCGCTGTCGAAAAATAATGCTTTTGCGCAGACTTTAGCCCTTTTTGATTAAGTAGGCAGCCGTTCTTGTGTTCTTGTATTCTTGTGTTCTCTGGCTCACTTCCCCGGATTTGCCTGCTTGATTGACAATGCGATCCGCTTCTTCGCCTCGTTTACCTCCAGAACGACCACATCCACGGTGTCGCCGACGGAGAGTACTTCGTTCGCATTTTTGACGAAGCGGTTGGAAATTTCGGAGATATGCACCAAACCGTCCTGATGAACGCCGATGTCGACAAATGCGCCGAAATCCACGACGTTTCGCACGGTTCCGGTCAGTTTCATTCCGGGCTTCAAATCGCTTAAATCCAGCAAATCGGTTCTAAAAATCGGCGCCGGAAGCGATTCTCTGGGATCTCTGCCCGGTTTTAGCAGTTCCTTTACGATATCCTTCAGAGTCGGAACGCCAATGCCGCAGTCCCCGGCAAGCTTCTCTTCTCCATAGGCCGTAACACGCTTCGGAAGGTCTGCGATTTTTCCTTCTTTCACATCATCGAGACTGTAATCACATAAGGACAAAAGTTTTTCCGTCGCCTTATAGCTTTCCGGGTGTACGCCCGTGCGGTCCAGGACATTTTTGCTTTCCACTACGCGAAGGAAGCCCGCGCACTGCTCATATGCCTTCGGTCCGAGTTTCGGCACTTTCAGCACCTGGCTTCTGGCGGTATACATTCCGTTTTCTTCCCGGTAAGTCACGATATTCTTTGCGATGCTCGCATTTAAGCCGGATACTCGCTTTAACAAGGACGGTGAAGCGGTATTTAAATCGACACCGACCGCATTTACACAGTCCTCCACAACTCCGTCCAGCGCTTCTTCTAAGCGTTTTTGCGGCATGTCATGCTGATACTGGCCGACGCCGATTGCCTTCGGTTCGATTTTTACAAGCTCAGCAAGCGGATCCTGGAGGCGTCTTGCGATGGAAACTGCCGACCGAAGATTAACGTCAAACTGCGGGAATTCCTCAGCTGCAAGCTTGGATGCGGAATACACCGATGCGCCTGCCTCGTTCACGACCATGTAAGACACGCCGGGGCAATTTTTCAGCATTTCGGCGGTCATGATTTCCGTTTCGCGCGATGCAGTTCCGTTTCCGATTGCGATATGCTCCACATGGTGCTTTTTGATCAGCACGGTAAGCTTTTCGATGGCTTCCTTTTTCTGATGCTCACTTAAGGCCGGGTAAACCACGGAAGTGTCAAGCACCTTGCCGGTTCCGTCCACAACCGCAACCTTGCAACCCATGCGGTACCCGGGGTCTAAGCCCATCGTCACGCGTCCCTTTACGGGCGGCTGCATCAAAAGCGGCTTTAAATTCAGGGCAAAATTGTGAATTGCGCCTTCCGCTGCCTCATCCGTGATTGCCGAACGGATCTCATTTTCCATGGAAGGAGCGATCAGACGGTCGTAGCTGTCCGCAATCGCCGCTTTCATGAAGGCTTCCGCGGGGCTGCCGGGTTTTAAAATGCGGCGCTCGATAATCGCAATTGCCTTGTCGCGGTCAATTTCGATTTTTGCTTTCAAAAATCCTTCTTTTTCGCCCCGGTTCACCGCCAAAACCTGGTGGCCGGCGATTTTTGCGATGGGCTGCGAGAATTTATAGTAGGTGGAGTAAACGGAATCCTCTTCCTTTGCGGCAGAGGTGTTCAAAATCCCCTCCCGGCGATAGAGCGTGCGCAGGTCCTTTCGGATTTCCGCGCTGTCCGAGATGATTTCCGCGATGATGTCGTTTGCGCCGGCAAGCGCATCTTCCACGGTTTCCACGCCTTTTTCGGGGTCGATGTATTTTTCCGCTTCCTTTTCAGGCTTCTGGCCGTATTGTTGCTGGAGATATAAAATGGTTGCCAGCGGCTCAAGCCCCTTTTCTTTCGCAATTGTCGCGCGGGTACGGCGCTTCTGCTTGTAAGGACGATATAAATCCTCTGCCTCGGAAAGTGTCTTTGCATTCAGAATCGCATTTTTCAGCTCCTCGGTGAGTTTTCCCTGCTCATCGATGCTTTTGATGATTTCCTCTTTGCGTTCCTGCAGATTCCGCAGGTATTTTAACCGCTCCTCCAGCGTCCGAAGGGAGGTGTCATCCATTGCGCCGTGCGCCTCCTTGCGGTAACGCGCGATGAATGGGATAGTGTTGCCCTCGTCAATTAACGCGATGACATTTTCCACCGCTTTGAGTGGCTTGTTGATTTCTTCTGCAATTTGTTTTGCGATATCCATGGTTGTGATTCCTTTGTTTAAGTTTATTTCTTTGAAGTGCTTTTCTTTATTATCTTTGAACTGCTTTTCTTTTTCTTTGGATCCATGCCGAGCATCTGTATATTTGGTATCCCGGTAAATTTGTTTTACGCAGGCCTGTTATGACGCGGGCTTATTTGGCTTATTATCTGCTTTTATAGTGCGGTTTAACCAAGGAACAGG
>CACZRH010000317.1 GCA_902783455.1 uncultured Lachnospiraceae bacterium
CCCTTGGAAAAGACTATGTAGACTGTCGGCAACAGTTGGAAGAAGCAATTCGCAAAAAGGATTATGATACCTTTATTAAAACCGGGGAAGATGTTATTATGCTTTGCTCATGGGATGATTATCAGCTTAAAATACAGGGCGGAGATTTTAATAACAAAGAGATGACTCCGGAACGAAAGAGGATTAATGACAGGCTCACGGCATTTAAGCGCTCCACTGGGAATATTCTGAAATATACCGTTGAAACAACTGTAGAAAACGGAAAAAACGTGTATAGAGGAAAAATTACCCCGGAAAGTGAACAAACCATGCAAGAACTTCTTAACAGGCTGGCGGAAATTCATATTCCGGATATGTTTATTATGTATGAAAAGGGAAAAGAAAAAACGGAGGAACTGAAAAAAAGAGATATTCCCGAAATAAGCCTCATGGAGGAGGAGAAGAAGGAAAAATTCCTGAAAAAACTGGGAAGACATGTACAAAAGCTTCAAACACCGGAAGGACAACGTTTTGGAGCCCGTTACATGATTTTCAAGAATATGTCTATGGAATTCGATAAAATCAAGGTAGAGCGACAAGGTATAAGAATGTCTAACGGAGTAACCATAGGTAGTTATCCCCAACATTTTATTCTGCAAAAAGCGCAAGATGCGCTTGCCGAAAAAAATTTGCTGGAGGGAAACGGGGAAAATGCCCAGGATGCAACAACGAGTTTAGTGGCTAGTTTCGATGGCAGAGTCAATGATTACTATATAATAAAACAGGGCAAGGTACCGGAAGGCGAATCACTGTTTTTGAAATATCCTGACGATGTAAAAAAAATACTGAAAATGAGTTCAAAGGATATCATTCTTCGTGAATTGGAAATTGAAGAAGGGTTAAAAAGAGCGGATGAATCCTCACATGCCCTTGCCGATGAAATGATTGCCGAAGCAACCACACTGTGTGCCGAATTGGAAAATCTGAATTCCGCTGACAAAGACTCGATTGCATATCAGGATATGCGGACGGCAATGAATAATGTTACAAAAATCGGAACGGACGATTTTTATTCCAATATGGCATGTATAGATGGTCACTTTGTTCCGGAAAATTCAAAAAAATCAGCCGAAATCTTTCCGGCAATTCTAAGAAAGTCATTAAGTGATTTACGCCAGTATGTAGACTATTATAAAAAAGATGTTTCACAAAGACAGAAGGAGGGCGTTGACGTTGACCTCAAAGCATCCGATTTCACCGAAAAAATCAATGAGTTTATTTGGAAATATAAGAAAAAAATCATTTGTCTTCCGGATTTAAATAAGGTTAACACCAAAAACGAAAAAGCGATGCTGAAAAAAGCCGCGAAAAATCATAATATAAAAGAAACCAAAGTTTCGGAGAAACTTCGTGTCAACATTCTGGAAGAGCAATTTTCAAAAGATATAAAGAAGCATATGAATGCTTACAATAAAGCCTCCGAACTGCATCGCTGCAGTTCCTATTATAAAAAAGTCGGGAAGGAAATGGATGCATTCCGGCAGAAATACAATACAATGCTGCAGATTGAAAAGGACCTTCATGATCCGGGGAAACCGTATGAACCCGGATTAAATAAAAAACTGATTAAAGCAATAAAAGCGGTAAAGGAATCCATCGCAAAAGTAAGAAAAGCCAATGACGAGTACATAACGCATAAAAAGAGCGATAAAGAGTATGGTCCCAACGCAAAACAATACAGTCAGGACCGTGTTGCCGCTGTAGAAGGAATCGATTATTCCATGAAGTGGCTCGACAAGGATATGGACCGCAAGATGGACTATGTTTCAATGGATGCCACTTTCTACGGTTTCTATGACGTACAGCGCAGAAATATCGTCCGCAAATTGGAAAAGGAACAGCTTCCGGAGTTGACTAAAGTTGCACAAATTGCGGTTGAATCCATGGACAGGCTTTGTAAAATGCCTAACCATTATGACCAGACTCCCTTGACGGAAGAAGAAATGCAAAAATACCGCCAAGATCTTGCCGCAATTACTTTGGCAGACTATGTGAATACTTCATCCGGACAAAGATATATTGAAGAGGCTAAAAACCGAATTGAAGGCAC
>CACZRH010000318.1 GCA_902783455.1 uncultured Lachnospiraceae bacterium
AGCCTTTAACCAGAGACAATATCGGTCATATTGCGGATCTGATTGTGGCAGACATCAATAAACGTCTGGAAGACAAGGAGATTACGGTTACGCTTTCGGATTCGGCAAAGGAGTATATTACCGAGAACGGATATGATCCTGTTTACGGAGCAAGACCGCTTAAGCGATTTGTTCAAAAGACGGTGGAAACACACCTTGCACGCATGATTCTCGCAGGAGAGGTAAATATGAAGGATACTGTGGAATTCATTGCACAAGATGGCGAACTGAAAGCACATGTGATATAATAAAATCACCCTTTGGGGAATTTACTCAAAGGGTGATATTTATGTAAGGATAGTATTTGAGGGGGGGACCCGCAAACAGGGAGATATGGATTTATTCAGTTATGCAAGACAAATAAACAGTGAGAAGCAGGAGGCTCCTCTGGCTGCGAGAATGCGGCCGAAAACATTGGACGAAGTAGTCGGACAGGAGCATATCTTAGGGGAAGATAAGATGCTGACGCGTGCGATACGGGCGGATAAACTTCGGTCCGTCATTTTTTACGGACCTCCGGGGACCGGAAAAACCACGCTCGCGAAAGTGATTGCGAATACGACCTCTTCCGAATTCATGCAGATTAATGCAACCACTTCCGGGAAAAAGGAAATGGAAGAGGTGGTCGAAAAGGCAAAGGAAACGCTTGCAATGTACGCAAAGCGTACCATTCTTTTTGTGGACGAGATTCACCGTTTTAATAAGGCACAGCAGGATTTTCTGCTTCCGTTTGTGGAAGACGGAACGCTGATTTTAATCGGTGCTACTACGGAAAATCCGTATTTTGAAGTAAACGGGGCGTTAATTTCCAGGTCCGTGATTTTTGAGTTAAAGCCTCTGTCACAGGATGATATCGAAAAACTGATCCGTCGTGCCGTCACGGACAAAGAGTGCGGCATGGGAATCTACAAAGCCGAAATAACCGACGAAGCAGTATCATTCCTTGCGGATATGGCGGGCGGAGATGCAAGACATGCGCTGAATGCAGTTGAATTAGCCGTGCTTACCACGCCGAGAGCGGAAGATGGAATGATTTACATAACATTAGAAGTGGCCGAAGAATGTATTCAGAAAAAAGTCCTTCGCTATGATAAAAGCGGTGATAACCATTATGATACGATTTCCGCATTTATCAAAAGCATGCGGGGATCAGATCCCGATGCAGCGGTTTATTATCTGGCAAGAATGTTATCTGCAGGAGAGAGCGTTACGTTTATTGCAAGAAGAATCATGATTTGTGCGGCAGAGGATGTCGGAAATGCCGATCCTCAGGCACTCCAGGTGGCGGTCAGTGCATCGCTTGCAGTGGAGCGTGTCGGAATGCCGGAAGCACAGATTATTCTGTCCCAGGCAGCCTCTTATGTGGCATGTGCTCCGAAGAGCAATGCTGCAGTCGAAGCTATTTTTCAGGCAATGCAGGAAGTCGGAAGAAGCGGAAATCTTGAAATTCCGAATCATTTAAAGGATGCGCATTATAAATCCGCAGGAAAATTAGGCCATGGAAGCGGATATCTTTATTCCCATGATTTTCCGAATCATTATGTGGAGCAGCAGTACCTGCCGTATGAATTGAAGGGGAAGCAGTTCTATGTACCCGGAGAACTCGGATATGAAAAGAAAATCCGGGAGCATATGTTAAAGATCAAGAAAAAAGAATCCGATTCCAAAGGAACCGGTAAAAAAGATTCTTAAAAAGCAAAGATTTGTGACAGGATAAAGGACAGGATGAAAGACAGGAGGGAGGATTCCGGCTAAAACAGTTTCTCTGTCAGATAGGAGTAGATTTCCGCACTGTTTTTCTTCCAGTTTTTGCAGATATTTGCAGCCATCTCTTCATCGGGTACGGTAAGATTTAAATCAATCAGTGTGATGCCGCGGTCTTTTGCGATTAAATGCGCCTCGAATTCTCCGTTTATACTACGTTTGTAGTTCGACAATACGGAAGCATCGTTCCGAATTTCCTGATTATGGTCTTTTAAATACCCGATTAAATCCATACGGAGTTCTTCGTTTAAATTTCCACGGAATAAAGAAAGTGCCTGGGATCCGTCCGGCGTGATTTCGAGCCATGTGTTTCCGCCCTCAACAAAGGAGCGGATAAAATCCGCTTCCGCAAGCTCTCCGATGGCGGTCTGCACTGTCAGATAATCGGTATAATCCTGTTCAATGATGCATTCGCAGGTCAGCGTTTTTTTCACCGGGCCCACGGTATTGTCCAGGATATAAAGAATCATTAATTTATATAAAGTCAGAATTTCCTGCATTTTCTTTTTTATTCCTGTTTGAAAGTGCTACGCTTATATGTAAGTGTTATGCATTATAAGAGTTTTGCATAGCATAATATAAGCGTTATGTATATAAAAGTTGTGAAAATCAGTCTTTGATATGGGATTTAACAGCTTCTGCAACAACTTCCGCAACGGTAGGATGGAAGGCTTCCGGAAGGATGTTATTTTCATTTAATTCCTCATCCGGAATCAGATTCGCAATGGCAAGCGCAGCGGCGAGCTTCATCTCCTCGGTAATCTGCTTTGCATGTCCTTCCAGTGCACCCTTAAAGATTCCCGGGAATGCAATTACATTATTTACCTGGTTCGGAAAATCGGAACGTCCGGTTCCGACCACCTTTGCACCTGCAGCTTTCGCTACATCCGGCATTATTTCGGGAACAGGATTTGCCATGGCAAAGAGAATGGCATCCTTATTCATGGAAGCGACCATTTCCGCACTTACGATATTGGGAGCGGAAACGCCGATGAAAACATCGGCACCTTTTAAGGCATCTGCTAAAGTTCCGGTTTCATGATTTAAATTGGTGAGCGTCATCATTTTTTCCTGCATCCAGTTTAAGCCTTCCGAAGAAGCATCCAGGATTCCGATGCGGTCACACATGATGACATTTTTAAATCCGTAACGTAAAAGCAGTTTCGTGATGGCAATTCCGGCACTTCCTGCACCGTTTACGACAACCCTGCATTCTTCACAATTTTTTCCCGTCACCTTAAGTGCGTTGATTAATCCGGCTAAAACAACGATGGCAGTACCATGCTGATCATCGTGAAATACAGGAATATCAAGGATTTCTTTTAAGCGCTCTTCAATTTCAAAACAGCGGGGAGCGGAGATATCTTCTAAGTTGATACCGCCGAAAGCAGGTGCCAGATAGGTAACTGCTTTGATGATTTCTTCGGTATCCTGGGTATTTAAACAAATCGGGAAAGCGTTCACACCGCCGAATTCCTTAAAGAGAACGGCTTTTCCTTCCATTACGGGCATGGCCGCGTAGGGACCGATGTTTCCAAGGCCTAAAACCGCACTGCCATCCGAGACAACAGCGATGGTGTTGGATTTGATTGTATAGGTGTATGCCAGTTTCGGATCCTTTGCGATTTCCTTACAGGGCTCTGCAACACCCGGTGTATAGGCAAGTGCAAGGTCCTCCCTGGAACTGACTTTTACTTTGGATACGGTATCTAATTTTCCGTTCCACTCTTTATGTAACATTAATGCTTTTTCTGCGTTTGTCATTGATTTCTCCATATCGTACGTCTGATTTTCGCCACCTATTAGATTATACTCAAACGGAGAGTATTTTCAACAAGATATGAGAAAAGTACTTTTCTTTTTTTGAAAGCTGTATTATAATGAACTCGGTCGAATGATTCGACGATCTGATTTTTGAAGATATAGTCTTGAAGTGATGTTCTTAAGTTAAAATTCCCCGGAGTATAGTAATGAAATAATGAATTGCAGAGATGTAATAAAAGTATTTAGCAATACAGGCATTTAAAAAGCATTTTGAAATAAATGTTTAGAAAAAATAAAGGAAAAAAGTGAAGTATTAATTCTAAGATTAAAGAGGAAAAAATTATGCGTGAAAAATGGGAAACATTAAGCCTCGCGGTTTTACGGGATATCGCAAAAGGAATCGGTGTAAAAGGTGTCTCCGGTATGAAGAAGGATGAGCTTGTAACTCTTCTTGTTGAGGAAGAAGAAAAGAAAAACAAAGCGCAAGCTGCAAAGAAGGAAGAAGCATCTTCATCTGATGAGGAATCAAAAGATCAAGCAGTTGCGAAAAAATCCGTAAAAGAAGCATCCGCAGCAGACAGGCCGGCAAAGAAAAAATCGGCGGCCGGTGCGAAAGAGGAATCCGCAAATGCTGCTCCGGCGAAAGCGCCCGCGAAGAGTGCGGAAGCGCCTGCAAAGGCACCTGCAAAGAATACGGAAGCTCCGGCGAAAGCACCTGCGAAGAATGCAGATATTCCCGCAGCTCCTGTTACGGAAGAGAAGAAGGAAGCACCTGAAACGGAGGAGGATTTATCGGATCTCGACAGCAAGATTCCCGCAAAGGGAATTCTG
>CACZRH010000319.1 GCA_902783455.1 uncultured Lachnospiraceae bacterium
AGGGGAACATACTTCTTCGATTTTTCCGCTGATCTGAAGTCCGTTGTTGTCAACAATGACACATAGATTATCAAGCTTCCGGTAACCCGCAAACATCAGGGCCTCCCAGATCTGCCCTTCCTGAAGCTCGCCGTCACCGAGGAGCGCATACACTCTGTAATCCTTTTCCTGAAGTTTTGCGGAAAGTGCCATACCGCAGGCCGCGGAAAGTCCCTGTCCTAAAGAACCGGAAGACATATCCACACCGGGAGTTTCCTGCATGGAGGGATGGCCCTGCAGTCTGGAGCCTAATTTTCGTAAGGTCGTAAGCTCCTCCACCGGAAAATATCCGCGGTTGGCAAGCGTGGAATAAAGAGCCGGAGCCACATGTCCCTTGGACAATACAAAGCGGTCCCTGTCCTCCTTTTTCGGATCATTCGGATCAATGTTCATCTCTTCGAAGTAAAGATACGTCATGATATCCGCTGAGGAAAGTGAGCCGCCGGGATGTCCGGCCTTTGCTGCATGAACTGCGGTCACAATGCCTTTTCTTACTTCATTGGCCTTGATTTTAAGTTCCAACTCGTTCATTCCTTCTTCTCCTGTCTTATTCTTTGTTTTTGCAGTCTGTTTATCTGCTGTTTTGCCATCTCAGTTTATTATTACGTCAAATACCGGTTTGCATGCCGGATACAGCGTTTTGAACTGCCGGTATTTTTTCTCATATTTTTCAACCAGTACGGGGTCCGGCTTTTCGGTATCCAGAATCCGGACAATGGATGCTGCTGCCTCTTCCACGGATGCATATTCCCCGCAACCGACTGCAGCCAGCATCGCAGCACCGCTTCCCGGTCCTTCTTCGGATGTGATTCGCTCCACTTCGAGATTCATCACATTCGCAATGATGGTTCTCCAAAGTGCGCTCTTCGCACCGCCTCCGCAGATTCTTGTTTTGGTAAGCGGTATGCCAAGCCCTCTCGCAATTTCCACGCAATCTTTAAGACCAAATGCAACACCCTCCAAAACCGCCTGCGTCATTTCCTCCCGGCTTGTATCCATGGAAAGCCCGATAAATGCACCTCTGGCATTCGGGTTATTGTGAGGAGACCGCTCTCCCATCAAATAGGGCAGGAAAAATACGGGATTCTCACCGAGTATCGATTTTTTGCTTTCGGAATGATTACCTTCCACAACAATATCCCGCTGCTCTTGGCCATAATCCTTAGTCCTTAGAATTTCTTCCATCCACCATTTGTTGCAGGATGCCGCGCTTAACATGCAGCCCATCAGATGGTAATTCCCGTCCGCATGGTCAAAGGCATGCAATGCATTATTTTCATCCACTGCAAACTTTTTCGAAGAAATAAAAACCGTACCGGAAGTTCCAAGTGAGATATTGCATCCGCCGTCTCCCACCACACCGGTTCCGACGGCAGCTGCTGCATTATCGCCGGCACCTGCAATCACCTTCACATTCTTTGTAAAGCCGAACATTTCCGCTATTTCCGGTTTTATCACTCCCGTCACTTCATAGCTTTCATAAAGCTTGGGCAGCATGGATTCATCTATTCCGCAGATTTCAAGCATACGCTTCGACCACTTCTTATTCTTTACATCCAAAAGAAGCATTCCCGAAGCATCCGAATAGTCCGTGGAAAAAACACCGGATAAAAGATATGCGATATAATCCTTCGGAAGACAAATCTTTTTAATCTTTGCGAAATTCTCCGGTTCATGCTCCTTCATCCAGAGAATTTTCGGTGCGGTAAATCCAGCAAATGCGATATTTGCAGTCTCCGCGGATAACACGTCTTTTCCGATTTCGTTATTTAAATAGTCGGTTTCTTTCTGTGTTCTGCCATCATTCCAAAGGATTGCCGGACGGATGACATCATCCTTTTCATCCAAAACCACCAGTCCGTGCATCTGTCCGCCGAAGCTGATTCCGGCAACCATGGATGCATCAAATCCGCTTACCAGGTCCATTAATCCCGCAAAAACCGCTTCCTTCCAGTCTTCCGGTTTTTGTTCGCTCCATCCCGGATGCGGAAAATACAGCGGATATTCTTTGGAAACCGAATTTATGATATTCCCGTCTGCTTCCATGAGAATCAGCTTGACGGCTGAAGTACCCAGGTCAATTCCGATATAATACATACGCATTCACCCTCGTATTTTCTCTTTCGCCGGCTTCAATAACCGATTTCTGAATAAGCCCCGATATTACTTTTGTCCATAATATGCATTCGCGCCGTGTTTTCTGAAATAATGCTTATCCTGAAGTTCCTGCGGTGCGGGTGCAACGTCTTTGTTAATCTGTTCGGTAAAGAGTGCCATTTTTGCGACCTCTTCCAAAACAACCGCATTATGCACCGCATTCATGGCATCCTTTCCCCACGCGAACGGTCCGTGATTCTTGCAAAGTACCGCAGGCACCGCTTCGGGGTCTTTCTCCATTCTTTGAAACTCGCTTACAATCAGCTTTCCGGTATTTAACTCGTATGCCTCGTCGATTTCCTCTTTGGTTAAGCATCTTACGCAGGGGATATTTCCGTAAAAATAGTCCGCATGTGTTGTCCCGTAACAGGGAATATCTCTTCCGGACTGTGCAAAGCTCGTTGCATAGGTCGAATGGGTATGAACCACTCCGCCGATTTTCGGAAATCCCTTATAAAGCTCTAAATGAGTGGGGGTATCGGAAGAAGGATTTAATCTTCCTTCCACAACTTTTCCTTCCAGGTCCACAACCACCATGTCCTCCGGCTTCATAACATCATAATCAACTCCGCTCGGCTTGATGACAAAAAGCCCGGATGCTCTGTCAATGGCGCTTACGTTTCCCCAGGTAAATGTTACAAGTCCATACTTCGGAAGCAGCATATTCGCTTCATAAACTTTCTGTTTTAATTCCTCTAACATAATTTCTCCTTCAATCACAAAGCATCCGTCACAATGCTTAAGCTTCGTTCTTTCACTGCAGTATTTGAATTTCTGCATTTGAATTATAACACTTCAACCGCTGCGCGTTCAATTTTCAGTCCCTTTTTATATTTTTCGATATACTCGTCAAAGCCTTTAACATCCTCTGCTTCGGGTGCGACCTTTTCACATTTTGCATCCTTAAAAATCACATCCGCTAAGTATTCACTTAAGGATTTGCCGTTTTTCTGATCAAGGAAAGCAGCAAGAAGCGCGATGCCCCATGCGCCGCCTTCGGAAGCCGTCTCCATCACGGATACCGGTGCATTGATGGCAGCAGCCGCAATCCTGGTTCCGACACCCTTCGTTTTAAAATATCCGCCGTGTCCGTAGATTTCATCCACTTTCACGCCCTCTTCCTTTAACATAAGATCAAGGCCGATTTTTAACGTTGCCATAGCGGAATAAAGATTCGAACGCATCAGGTTTGCGAGGGTAAAATTATCTTCGGCGGACCTTGCAAGCACCAAAGCTCCTTTTTCAAATCCGGTAACCGGTTCACCCGAGAGATAATTATATAACAGTACGCCGCCGCAGTTCGGCTCGCCGCTGATGGAAACCGAATACAGCTTTGTGAAAAGTTCATTCATATCCGGATTGATTCCGTATAAATCGCAGAATTCCTTAAAAATTTTCACCCAGTTATTAATCTCGGAAGTACAGTTATTGCAGTGAACCATTCCGACAAGTGCTCCGTCCGGAGTAGTAACAAGGTCGATTTCGGGATAAACCTTAGAGAGATCCTTTTCCAGAACGACCATTGCAAAAACGCTGGTTCCGGCGGAAATATTACCGGTTTTTACCTTAACGGAATTGGTCGCAACCATTCCGGTTCCCGCATCGCCTTCCGGCGGACAGAGAGGAATTCCGGCTTCTAAGTTTCCGCTCTCATCAAGAAGCGTCGCACCTTCCGCACTTAATATACCCGCATTTTCACCGGCAGAAAGAACTTTGGGAAGCAGATCACCGAGACCCTTAGCGAGCGCGGTTCCTTTTGCAAGAAGATCAAATTTTTC